>JBFHGY010000204.1:0-5794 GCA_041582905.1 Crocinitomicaceae bacterium
ATCTGCATCAAGCATCTCAAAGTCGTAATCTGTTAAACTACTCGCTCCACTTAGCTCTATTCTGGCTTCTTGAGAGGATCCTTCAATTCTAGCGTGTGCCGCTCCCGAAAGTTCAATATCCGTCTCAGAAACCAAGACCGTTCCATTAAAATTAGCCGCTCCAGAAGATTCCAATTTGAGTGAATTGTCTTCTAAGGTATTTTTCAATGAAACGGAAGATGCTCCGGACAGATAAAATTCGTTCAACTTTGATGTTGTAATGTGAATCGCCAATTTACCGGGCGATCTGAAACTTGTGTTTTCGTCCTGCTTGATCACTAATGTGTGGGACTTTACCTTTACCGAAATATGCTTTTGCAAATTCTCGGGTGCCTCCACCTCCACTTTTTCTTCAGGGCCATACGTCACATCCACCGAAAATGCGCCCGATACATCGATGCGATCAAAATCTCGGACTTCTCTTGTTTCCGTGGTAATGTTCTTTGATGCTTTTATGGAATCTTTTCCTCCCCAATTGGACATGGAGTAGGCCACAAGTCCAACGGCAACTAACGCGAGAATAACAGGAATTTTTTTCATAATCAATCGAATAATGGATGATTCTAAGGATGAAAGTACATAATTCTCTACCAACTTTACCTCTTTTTGTTCAACAAGCTTCCAAAAACAAAAGGGAAACAACTTTTGTTTTCCAATTCAAGTAATGGCCAAGGTTGCCACGCTGATTTTTACATCGGGGTGTTGCTTACGGATTGCTGTTGCAATCACCTCAATTGTTGATCCAGTAGTAATGACATCGTCAATCAGCACCACATGTTTGTATTTACGAATGGTTTTATTCACTCGGAAGGTGGATTGAATTGAGCTCCAGCGTTCAAAACGCGCCTTCTTCGTTTGTGACGCACCATGTTTCACCCTTCTAACCGAGGAAGTATCCATGGGAACTCCCAACTCCTCCGAAACACCTTTGGTGAGCGCTTCACTTTGGTTGTATCCTCTTAAAAACTCCTTTTTGGGATGAAGCGGCACCGGAATTAGTACATCTACGTCTTCAAAATCTGAATTCAACTGTAAACGTTTGGCCATTTCCCTTCCAAAGTGATGTCCTACCTCCTGATTGTGCTTGTATTTCAATTGAAACAATATCTTCTGTGCGGTTTTTCCCTTTTCGAAGAAAAACAACGCATAGGTTCGGTGAATATCTATTCTTCCCCAGAAAATCTTGTCCATTGTTGTTGGCTCCGTACAGAGATGAAAATTTGTTTCGGTAAAATGCGTTGTGCACAACGAACAAATAGTACTTTCCGCACCCGTCAATTCGGAATCACAAGCAAGGCATTTTTGAGGGAAAACCAGATGGCGAATATCGCTTAAAATCGCGCTATGTTTGAAGATGGAAGAGATGCTCATTTTCTTTCAGTGAAAAAGTGGACGTTCTATGAACAATTAAATGTTCAAAATAACAAAAAATCATCGTCGACAAAAGGGCGGAATTCCGTTAATTTTATAGAACGCGTAAGAATCATTGAAATATAAGGGGTTGAGACGAATCACTTGAATTTATCGACAAAATGCAAAATTACGACTGTGAATATCTTTGTGTTTTATGTTGATAAAATAGTGATGGGTTGATCTCAAAGGGTTTCAGTGGGTCAATGTTAATAACGTTATGGAATTGTGAATTTTTTTAGTTGCTTAAGGGGAGATTTTTGACAATTTTTGTAGTCCCGCTTGACGAGTGAAACTGACCTCAACCTTCAGTTCAAGAGTTAAGAAAAAAATCAAGCTTTACGGAGTAAAAAAATCAAAAAACCGACGTTTTTTGACAGGGCTTCGTTTCGCTAAAAAAATGAAAAGAATGGCACAAGTAGAACCGATTTTGGAGGAAAACAACAACAGATTTGTATTGTTTCCCATCCAACACGACGACATCTGGTCGTTTTACAAAAAAGCTGAAGCAAGCTTTTGGACGGCAGAAGAAATTGATCTTCAACCAGACCTTATCGACTGGGAGAATAAGTTAAATGACAATGAGCGTCACTTTATCAAACACGTTTTGGCGTTTTTCGCTGCTTCGGATGGTATTGTGAACGAAAATTTGGCTGAAAATTTCTTGTCAGAGGTTCAATATACAGAAGCTAAATTCTTCTACGGTTTCCAAATTGCGATGGAAAACGTACACTCGGAAACATATTCTTTGTTGATCGACACATACATCAAAGATTCGAAAGAAAAAGATTACCTCTTCAACGCAATCGAAACATTGGATTGTGTAACGAAAAAGGCTGAATGGGCACTTCGTTGGATTGAAAAAGGATCTTTTGCAGAACGTTTGGTTGCATTCGCTGCTGTTGAAGGAATTTTCTTCTCTGGATCATTCTGCTCTATCTTCTGGTTGAAAAAACGCGGATTGATGCCAGGACTTTCTTTCTCTAACGAGTTGATTTCTCGTGATGAAGGTCTACACTGTGACTTCGCCTGCTTGCTTTACAACAAGTACGTTGTCAACAAAATGACGAAAGAACAAGTCAAAGAAATCATCTTGGATGCCGTTGCCATTGAGAAAGAATTCATTCTTGATGCTCTTCCTGTAAAATTGATCGGAATGAATAGCGATTTGATGTCACAATACATCGAGTTCGTAGCTGACCGTCTACTTGTTGAGTTGGGTAATACAAAAGAGTTCAACGTTTCCAACCCATTTGATTTCATGGAAATGATTTCGATCCAAGGGAAAACGAACTTCTTCGAAAAGCGTGTTGGAGAATACCAAAAAGCAGGTGTTTTGAACAACGATGGAGGACAAAACTTCAGCTTAGACGAAGACTTTTAGTCGAACTTTTTACTCGTAAAAACGAGTACTGACCAAGATCGGAACTGTCATCCCGATATATCAAAAGACAGACAAGACATTTAGGAATAACTGGAATCGAGTAACGATCGAACTGGTTTTCCATTACATAAAAAAGAATACTAGAAACCCAAAATATCGCGCCCATGTATGTTGTAAAAAGAGACGGAAGAAAAGAAGCTGTAAAATTTGACAAAATCACTGCTCGTATCGCTAAAATGTGTTACGGATTAGATCCTTTAGTGTCGCCAGAAGGAGTTGCTATGAAAGTGATTGAAGGTCTTTTTGACGGTGTAACGACAACGCAGCTGGATAACCTTGCTGCCGAAGTTGCTGCTGCCAAAACAATTGACCACCCAGATTACGCGTTGCTTGCATCACGTATTGCTGTTTCCAATCTTCATAAAGAAACAAAGAAATCATGGTCTGATGTAATCGAAGACATGTACAACTACATTGATCCTAAAACAGGAGAAAATGCTTCGTTGATTGCTGAGGACGTATACCAAGTGATTCAAGAAAATAAAGACAAACTTGATTCAAGCATTATTTACGATCGTGACTTCCGATACGATTACTTCGGATTCAAAACATTGACACGTTCATACTTGATGAAATTAGAAGGAAAGATTGTTGAGCGTCCACAACACATGTTGATGCGTGTTTCTGTGGGAATTCACAAAACTGATATCGATGCAGCGATTAAAACATACAACTTGATGTCAGAAGGATGGTTCACACACGCTACTCCAACTTTATTCAACTCAGGGACGCCAAAACCACAAATGTCTTCTTGTTTCTTGTTAACCATGAAAGAAGATAGTATCAGTGGTATTTACGATACATTGAAATCATGTGCGCAAATCTCTCAATCAGCTGGAGGAATCGGAATTTCGATTCACGACGTTCGTGCAAAGGGATCATACATCAAAGGGACCAACGGAGAATCAAACGGAATCGTTCCTATGCTTCGCGTATTTAACGACACAGCTCGTTATGTAGATCAAGGTGGAGGAAAACGTAAAGGGTCTTTCGCAATCTACATTGAACCATGGCACGCGGATGTATTCGACTTCCTAGATTTGAAGAAAAACCACGGTAAAGAAGAGCAACGTGCAAGAGACTTGTTCTACGCATTGTGGATTCCAGATTTGTTCATGAAACGTGTGAAAGAAAATGGAAATTGGACCTTAATGTGTCCACACGAATGTCCTGGTCTTTCAGACACACACAGTGATGAGTTCGAAGCCTTGTATTTGAAATACGAAGCAGAAGGAAAAGGTCGTAAAACAATCAAAGCGCAAGACTTGTGGTTCAAGATTTTGGAATCTCAAATCGAAACGGGAACACCATATATGTTGTACAAAGATGCCGCTAACGCGAAATCAAACCAACAAAACTTGGGTACAATCAAGTCGTCTAACTTGTGTACAGAAATTATGGAGTACACTGCACCAGACGAAACGGCTGTATGTAACCTTGCATCTTTGGCGCTTCCAAAATACGTTAACGACGATAAGACATTCGATCACCAACGTTTATTCGATGTAACGTACCAAGCTACGCTTAACTTGAACAAAATCATCGACGGAAACTTCTATCCAGTAGAAGAGGCACGCAACTCTAACTTGCGTCACCGTCCAATCGGATTGGGTGTTCAAGGTTTGGCTGATACTTTCATCATGATGGGCTTCCCATTCGAATCTGAAGAAGCACGTGCATTGAACAGAGAAATTTTTGAAACGATCTACTACGCGTCGATGACAGCATCAAAAGACATCGCTAAAGTAGAGGGACCATACGAAACATTCAAAGGGTCTCCTGTTTCACGTGGAGAATTCCAATTCGACATGTGGGGGGTTACTCCGACAAACCGTTGGGAATGGAATGTGTTGAAAGAAGAAGTGAAAGAGCATGGTGTTCGTAACTCATTGTTACTTGCTCCAATGCCAACTGCTTCAACTGCACAAATCCTTGGAAACAACGAATGTTTCGAGCCTTATACATCGAACGTTTACACACGTCGTGTATTGTCTGGAGAGTTCATCGTTGTAAACAAGCACTTATTGAAAGACTTGGTTCGCGAAGGATTGTGGACAAAAGAGATGCGTACGAAGATCATGGCAGCTAACGGATCCGTTCAAAACATCAACGAAGTTCCACAGCACTTGAAAGATTTATACAAAACAGCTTGGGAAATCTCGCAAAAAGCGATCATTGATCAAGCCGCAGATCGTGGAGCATACATCTGTCAGTCTCAATCGTTGAACATCTTCATGGAAAATGCCAACTTCGGCAAGTTGACATCTATGCACTTCTACGGATGGGAAAAAGGATTGAAAACAGGAATGTACTACCTCCGTACGAAAGCAGCAACAGATGCAATCAAATTCACAATTGAGAAAGAAGTGGTGGCAGCACCAACAGCGAAATCAATTGAAGAAGCTGAAGCATGCTCTATTGAAAATGGAGACGACTGCGAAGCGTGCGGAAGCTAAATAGCAACAAACAACAACAAATAAAACCTGTATCACAGAGAATAGTGCCATTCGAAGTAATACAAACAAAAAAGCCCGAGTTTCGACTTGGGCTTTTTTGATGATCGATATTGGGGTTCGGCTCCTCTCACCCTGCAGTTAACTCTTATATAATGGCACGTGGGGTGAGCGGAGCCGAACCCCAAAGTCAAAGCCCACCCAATAAACACTTGACTCAACGGACAACACCAGCAAATCAATAATGACACTTATCGGTTTGTCGAAACATAGCGATTTGATAAATTGGCTGAAAACAACCACCTATGAAATCAAGCCTTACTTTTATCACTCTATGTTTCGCAACGCTTACATCATTTGCGCAAGACAGTACATTACAACTCAATTACAATAACGCCAACGCTTCCATTTCGAACACGGGTTCATTCTTTACTAATCCAGGAGGAAC
>JBFHGY010000205.1:0-5780 GCA_041582905.1 Crocinitomicaceae bacterium
CGCAGACAGCGAAAGGAAAAGCGCAAGAAATTCAATGGGAATTTCAGCGAAGATGCCATGTTAAAGAACAAGAACTTCGACAAAATCGAATTCGCCAAACTTTCAGATCGTCAAATAGAGGAGGAGCGAGCACGAATCGCGGAGAGATATCGTCAACGTCGCAAAAACGGCATCTACCTTATGATTGTTCTTCTATTGATCGGAGGAATTTCCTTTAGTGTTATTCTGATAAAAACAAAAGGGGAGTTGTGGTGATGATCCTTTGTTCTATGTGGTGAAAAGTAAACCACAAAGGTCACGGAGATCACAAAGATTCCCAATGTTTAAATGAGTGTTCGAACACAAAGAAACAAAGTGTACGGACTTTTTAAATCTGCGTTTTTTTTTATTCTTTCAAGCGAATCCCGTCATTTTCCAAACTAATCAAGCGTTCTTTGTAAAGTGAACCAATCGCTTGTTTGAATGTTTTTTTACTCATTCCTACAATCTCACGTACATCGGCGGGATCACTTTTGTCGTGAACGGGCAGGAACTTTTGAACTTTCAGTAATGACAGCAAGCGCTCGGCAGACTCCGAAATTTTCACTTCTCCCACAGGATCAAGACGAACATCGAGTTTACCATCTTCGCGAACGTTGTAGACAAAACCTACGGTCCGTTCTCCTCGCTCAACATTTCGTGTAACATCATTGTGGTAAATCAATCCTGAGTAACGATCGTCAACAATCACTTTTACGCCCAATTCTGATTCGTCACAAATGAGTAAATCCGCTGGAGCTGTTCGGTCAAATGGATGATCACATTCGTGTAGGTAACGATTAACTTTCGTAGATCCATAAACACGGTCTGTGTCCTGATCCAATTGAAGTGTTACGAGGTATGTTTTTCCTTCTTCAAGCTTCTTTCGTTGCTCTTTAAAAGGAATCATAAGGTCTTTTTCAAGTCCCCAATCAGCAAAGGCACCGTAGAGGGTAACTTCTTTGACAAGTAAGTAGTTAAATCCTCCGAGTTGAATCAAAGGTTGTTCTGTTGTTGCAACAGCACGATCTTCAGAATCACGGTATACAAATACATCGACCATTTGATCGATTTCCATATCGTTTGTGAGGTATTTGTTTGGAAGTAAAACGTCGTTGCCTTCTTCGTCTCCAAGGTAAGCACCAACAGATGTAAAACGTAAAATCTGAAGATGATTGACTTCGCCAATGTTCATATATAATCTAAAAATAGAGTGAGGATGCGAGCTTTGAATTAATAACCAGAACAGGCAATCCAGGCTTATTTGTAATCAAGCCTTGTGCAAAGTTATCAAATTGTGGGAATAGACTCTCAGAATGATAAGCTAATGCGATCATATCAATGTTATTCTCTTTAGCATAGCTCATTACCTTCTTGCGATAACTTCCACCTTTCTTCACCAAACTGATTTTAGGTTCGATGCCAATTTCTTCTTCGTATTGTTGCTTTACGAGACCCAAACGATTTTTGAGACGCGTATTCAGAATTTGATCAGTTTGCTTTTCAGCCAGAACATGCACTTCAGCTCCGTTAATTCGAGCCATGTCGCCTGCAATTTTCGTAATCTGTAGACTTTCCTTCGTTAAATCGATAGGAACCGCTAATTGTTTTACCTCTTTAATTTCCGTGCTCCTTTGAACAATAAGGAATGGACAATCCGCACTGGTGATTACTTTCATCGCAAAACTTCCGAAAAAGCGTTGCATTCCTCGAATACCATGCGTTCCCATAATAATTAGTTGCGCTCTTTCCTCCTTGGCTATTCTTGCGATATCTGTAAAGATGTTCCCGACTTTTACGACTGCTGTCATTTCAACTCCATCTGGACATTTTGTTGATTTGACCAACTCATCAAGTTTGGCTTTCATCGCCATTCCTTTTTTCTTATCCGAAACAAGGTGAAGCAGTTTGATGTCCGTATGAACTAGCTTGCCAACGTGCAGAGCGTATTCCAAGGCTTTTTGACTAGTTGGGGTAAAATCGTAGGGGACCATGTACAGATTCTTACTCATAGCAGTTCATTTGTCGTTTATCTAAAAATACACAAAATGTAGGAAGAACACGTTACTGGAATTTCATCTTACTAACACATAATTGTGTACTTGTCAGCTGATTACTCGCCCCGCTTGCGTTTGCGACGCTTTTTCTTCTTCATGTCACCGAAGGTCGAAAGTTGCGAAGGATCACGCTTATCTCGTTTGTTTACTTCAGGAGCATTCGACTTTTGAGTTTCATTTTGATCTTCCTCATTTTTCTGTGATTCTGGTGTCACAGCCACGTGTTCGTTTCCTCCTGCTGGCGCTCCAGGATTGCTTGGATCTTGCCAAGAAGTATCAATTTTACGCTTTACAAGTTTTCCTGTTTTCGGATCTTTGGTAAGAATCTCTTGTTTTTCAGTATCGCTGTGTGAGTTTACACCGATCACATCTTCTTTCAGAATCCATTTTTTATTATCGAATACGAATGCATCATAGGAAAGATCAGGGACATAGAATGAATAGTATCCTTTCATCGACGGTGATTCCGGTGACAAGTGATCCATCATGATACGCTTTCGATCGTCTTCGTAGCGCAAAGTCATCGTCACTTTTTCTGAATGCTCATAGAATAGACGCTTTTTAGTTTCTTTTCCAACCTTGAAGATCGGAGAACCAAATTTTACCGAGCTACCATTCACGTACATAGCGTCAATGAGTTTAATGTTACTCAAACTGGTATTGCCATCCCATCCGAGAAGCGTGTAGATGGTGCGACTTCCTTTCTTAACAGGAATGATTTTGTAGTAAAGAGCTCCATACCAGTTTCCTGCATCTAAAACATCTTCAGGTTGTTTGATTCCAAAAACGTCTTCTTTCAATTCGGTAACGCTGAGTTCTTTGCGTCGTTTATCGTAGTGCTGAACAAACCCATAGTATCGTTGAGATTTGTCGTCTTGCTCGACATTCCAATTAATGATGCGTACCATTTTGTCCTTGCTGTCGATAAATCCAACGGTGGTCAAGGAAGAGAAAGGGTGATCGAATGATTCTTTATGTTCTAAAACCGCAGCAAGGTCCGATTTAAATTCATCATTGGCCGCCTTTTTCTCTTGATCGTTCTTGGCTTCACGAAGTGTTTCCAACTTCTCCAAAAGGCGATCTTCAGCACGCGTCACATCGTAATCCTGAGCGCTTGCACTCAGCCCGATAAATACAAAGGATAAAAGAATAAGTCTTTTCATATTCATACTAACGTCTGTCTATTGATTTTGTTACTTCAAATACAATACCAATTTGTCTACCATTAATGATACGCAATAAAATTGAAATTCGGAGGGGTGATTCCTAGCTTTCTGAGTTCCATGGCGATTTGCGCTCTGTGATAATTGCTATGATTGAGAATGTGATATAAAATGTCAATGGAACTCTTGGAGAGTTGAACTCCTTCTTCTGAGTGATAATTGATTTTCTCCGATTGCTCTACGTGTTCGAGGTAATTGATGGTTTGCTGCAAATTGTCGTGCATCAATCGATCCCAATAGCGAACAGGCAAAACATCCCATGAATGCGACTCTGCTTTCTGATCCAAAATTCGCGAAATCCAAATGTGATGCACGTTGATGATGTGTGACATCGATTTGCGAGTGAAATCGGATAAATCATCCTCGTGTTTGATTAATACTTCCGCCCATTTCTGGTTGGATCGAAAATCGTATTCGAACTTATCAATAAAGAAGTCCTTCATGCATTTACATGGATTTCAATGCTGTAACGGTAGCTGCAGGGTCTTCTGAGTTGAAAACGAAACTTCCTGCAACCAGTACATCAGCTCCAGCTTCAAGCAATAGTTTTCCTGTTTCCAAATTCACTCCACCGTCTACTTCAATTTTGGCTTGCGATCCTGATTTTTCGATCAACAACTTCGTTTGAGCGACTTTCTTACAAGCATTTTGAATGAACTTTTGTCCACCGAATCCTGGATTAACCGACATGATCAATACCAAATCCAAATCTTCGATGACATCCTCCAATAATGAAACGGAAGAATGAGGATTCAAGGCTACTCCGGCTTTCATTCCAGCTGCTTTTATTGCTTGAATGGTTCTGTGGAGGTGAGGACATGCTTCGTAGTGCACCGTTAGCACATCGGCTCCTGCATTTGCGAATTCTTCAATGTATTTGTCTGGTTCCACAATCATGAGGTGCACATCCAGAGGCTTGTTTGCATGCTTTTTGATCGCTTTGATTACAGGGAAACCAAATGAAATATTCGGAACAAAAACTCCGTCCATAACATCAACGTGAAACCAGTCGGCTTCTGAGTTATTGATCATTTCAACATCACGTTGAATATTTGCGAAATCACATGAAAGGACAGAAGGGGCAATTAAGTGAGCCATTGTTTTTTTTGCTGCAAAATTATTGAAATTATCGCGAGCCAATGGCTTTTTTTCAACTTATTCCCTCATAATTTTCAAGTATTCTTCATCTCTACCGTAGATATCTATGTGCGTAACCATCTGCTCACCTACGCGGTTAACGGTAACGTATTCAATGAATACAGGGATGGGATCGAGGAGAGGAATAGTATAGTTTTCTCCTCGCGCCATAATACTATCGAGTGAGTCAGGAATCATCACGTCATTGACTTTTCTACCGCGCACGTCTCTTTCGAGAATACGAGTGGCCAAATCAACTGGGTTCTGTGTTCTCATACATCCATGTGAGTACGCACGAACATCTGCACTAAATAAACTTTTACTAGGCGTGTCATGGAAATAAACACTGTGCTCATTCGGGAAATTAAACTTGATAATTCCCAAGCTATTGGTTCTTCCTGGATCTTGAACAACCTTAAAAGGAAAGGCATTTTGACGAATCTTCTTCCATTCAACAGTCAAAGGATCTACCAATTCGCCCTTTCGATATATCTTATAGTTATGGCGTTCAAAATATCCCGAATTCACTTTTGCAGCAGGAAGAATTTCTTTACTAGAAATCGAGTAGGGGACATTCCAATAGGGATAAGCGACGATTCGATTCAGCTTAGAGGTTAGTTCAGGCGTCTGATTCTCATCTTTTCCAACAACGATGTTATGATCACTTTTTAAACTATCGTTGATGTAAAAACGGAGCTTGTACTCAGGAATATTAATTCGGATGTACTTTTGAGGGAAAGGCACGTGCGATCGAATTTTATCCATGGCTAAAATGATCCGATCTCGACGATGAACGGTACTTTCGTTCAGTGCTTTTGAAGTGTATTTTCCTATTACACCGTCGGGTTTAAGTCCATTTTGAATTTGGAATTCCTTCAAGGCAGCGAACATAGCCGCTGTATCTGAATTGGTTTGTAAATATCCTTTGGAAATCAAGGCTTGTGTAGCCAGTTTAATGGATGCTGCAGTGTCAATCTTTATGCTTCGCACCTTAAATGTCGAAGTATCCATGGGATAGGTATCCATTAAGTGAATCAACCCTTTTCCTAGAACTGTATAGTTGGAATCTTGAACGGAATAGTTTAAAAACTGAGGACGTAGATCAGTTGTTTCATCGAAAGCGATTAATGCAGGTAAATCGGCAGCTGGAATCGTTGAAACAGGTTTTTTCTTTTTCGATTCGAAATCAATCACACCTTTTTTTAGATCGTTCACAACTTGAGCGAAGCGTAGAGTATTTGCCAATTCATCTTGAACGAAGTTGTTCGTCTTCGGGTAGGGATGTCTTTTTGCTGGGACTCCGAGAGCTTCAGCTTGCTGAAATACTTTTTTCATTTTCGTTCCG
>JBFHGY010000206.1:0-5756 GCA_041582905.1 Crocinitomicaceae bacterium
AACTCCTTCTTTCAAACTTTGAATGATCGGCTCTCCGATTTTCTTATTGACAATTGGTTTTGGCTCGATGCGAAACATGAAGATCAACGCAATGAATGCAAAGAACAAAACAATGGCCAAGGACCATGAGACTCCGAACCATAGAATGGAAAATCCAGCCATAGCCGGCCCAATTACAGACCCCATCTGCCAAGCCGAACTACTCCACGTAGCTGCATTGGCGTATAGATTCTTCGGAACAATCAAGCCCATTAATGAGAAAATGGTAGGTCCAATAAAAGCACGAACAATTCCCCCAACGAACACACAAGCATAGATTCCCCACAAAATTTGATTCTTCGATAAGAACTCTTCCATACCATGCCACGTGAGCGCGACTAAGCTTATACTAATCATCGAAAAGGCCAACAGACATTTCATTAGCAAACTTCTTTTCTCATTCTGATCAACGAAATGTCCTGCGAAAAGTGCCACCGATAAAGAAGGAATGATTTCGAGCAAGCCTATCAATCCAAGAGACAACGGATCTTTGGTTATGTTGTAAACCTCCCACTCGATCACAATAAACTGCATCGACCAGGCGAACACCATCGCAAAGCGGATAACCAAAAAGCTCTTGAATTCCTTTAACCTAAACGCTGCGTAGGGATCTTTCGATTTTATCTTACTCATACTCCCGACAAAAGTACGCTATTCTTTGACGGTTTGATGCGCTGTTCGCAGGATCAATTATGCATTTCAGCAAGAATAATTATGCATCTTTTACATTGAGGGAAAATAAGCAAAAAGGAACTTGACAACTTTTTTCAATAAAAACAAAAAGATCGGAAAACCCCGTAAAACGGGACATCAATATCATTAACTAGCTCTCTTAAAACTTCCCATTTTCAACTTTGGCACACCATTTGTTTTACCCTTAGCAACAACAAAACATAACACTATGAAAAACGAAAATAAAACAACAGCCATCGAGAAAATGTTAAATGGAACATTGGAAGAATACATCCTCTACATCAAAGGATTGGCAACCTTGAGATAAGCATCCTTTACAACAATTATATAAAACCGTTCAGTTCTGAGAAATCAGGGTTTGAGCGGTTTTTCTTTTGCTATAGTTTGATCGCAATCATGCAGACATCATCGACCTGTTCGTGATTAATGCGCCAGTTTTCATACAACGCGTCAATTTGAGCTTCCTGCTGATGCAATTCAACTTGACATCGTTTCAATAGTTCTTTTTTTAAGCGAGCCGACATGAATTTCTTTCCTTCTTGCCCTCCAAACTGATCCGAGAAACCATCCGAGAACAGATATAAAGTATCGCCTTTAAAACAGTGTATTTCACGATCCGTGAAATCTTTCATTCGTGGATACGGTCCAACAGGCTGCTTATCTCCTTTGAATTCCAACAGGTGATGTGTTTCTTCTTCCAGCATGCGATCTGCATCAATCGCTTCTTGTTTATACTCATTACTACGTACCACCCAAAGTGGATTATTCGCTCCAGCAAAGATGACATTTCCCGTTTTCACATCGATTGAACACAAGGAAATATCCATTCCATCTTCGACCTGCTCATCGCTTCGACCAAAAGTCTCAATCACCAGTTCACGCGTTCTACCTAAAATCTTGCTGGGTTCTGTAATACCAAATTCCTTCAACACTCGACTGAGCGCATTACTACACACCACACTCACCATTGCGCCAGGAACGCCATGTCCCGTACAGTCGGCCGCAGCGATGTATATTCTCCCATCATACTTTTCAAACCAATAAAAATCACCGCTTACCAAATCCTTCGGTTTGAAAATCAAGAAACTTTCCGGGAAATGCTCTTCTATTTCTGTCCGCTTAGGTAGAATGGCTGATTGTAATCGTTGGGCGTAGGCAATCGACGAAGAAATCGACTTATTCTTTTCATCGACGATATCTTTTTGATTTTTGATGACAGAGTTCTTTTCCGACAGAAAATCATTCAAACGGCGTTTCTTTCGATTGGCATAAATGAAAAAAGAAAGTGACCCCAGTAAGACAATTCCACCAAGGACTCCTAATGAAATCCAAGAACGTTGATCGGCAATTTTCTTCTGGTCCTTCGCTCGTTTTAAGGCATAACTCTCCGCAATTTTCAAACTATCCTGATGACTTTTCAGCTGAACTTCATACTTCACTTCGGCGGTGAGGATTTCGCGATTTTTCTTTTGCTTGTCCGAAATTTTCCGAAGTCGAATGTACTCTTGCAAGTAGGAATACGCCTCTTTGTAATCACCAAATCGCGCACTTGTCTTTGACGAAATCTTATTAAAACGCTCCAAATGATGCGTCAAATCGTAGGTGCTAATTAACTGTATCGCTCGGTCCAAAAGAGCCGTTAAACTGTCTCTGGACAAATCATTAAACTGATAATCGGCAATACCCAATAATCCGAGCACCATTCCATTTCGATTCCCTGCGGTTTTGTCGATGAAATACGCTTCTTCCAACATCTTCCCTCGTTCCAATTTCGACAAGGAAGTTCCTTTCATGGAGGCGTACTTGTAATAGGATGATGGTAGAAATACTTCTTGTCCTTCTTCCTTAAAAATGTTGATTGCCTTTCGGAAATAAAACTCAGCGCTATCTGGTTGGTTGAGATCTCTGTACGTCGTCGCAATGGCGGAATATGAAATTCCTTCCCCTACTTTGTTACCCGCAACAATCTCAGCCTGAAGGCTTCTGCGCTCGTATTCAAGTGCTCTATCATACAAATCCAAGGCACTAAAAATGGACGCAATATTACTGAGAGCGTAGGTCTTCCCCTCTTGAGCGCGCGAACGAGCATTCTCGGACACCTTATTTGAATTGAGAATTTCCTCGTTGTGCCGAACAGATTTCAATTGATAATCCAAACTCAGGACATAGTCTTTCATGTCAAAACAAATATTCCCCAAGTTCCCATACGCATCAGCAATACCTTGTTTATTCTTCGCTTTGATAAAACCCGATAAGGATTTCGAGAAATACACTTTGGCTTCCGAAAATTTGGATTGATCTTGGTAATACCACCCTTTAAACTGGTTTGCCCGAGCTAAAATTCCCAAAGACTTCGATTTCTTGGCAAAGTACAAGGCCGAATCAGAATACAAACGTGCTTTCAGTGTGTCGGTGTACTCATGCTCCTCAAAAAGAGCGAAGTAATAATACGTTTGAATGCTATCCTTGTTGTTTTGAGCATGCGAAAGCTGTCCAAAGATCAGAAAGGAGAATAATAAGAGGGAATATTTCATCGTAGCAGTCACCGAACAAAGTTACAGATTTTTCAATGGAAAATGACAGATCAAAACTTCTTTTGACATGATTTACACGGAGTTACTAAACTCAAAGAATTCGTATCTTGGGATACACATTCAGTATATTTCATACATCATGATAAAAAACGACTTCCTATTGAATCCTGAATTCAGGCATTTAAACCATGGTTCCTTCGGGGCGTGCCCTACTCCCATTTTTGAGGATTACCAATATTGGCAACGACGACTAGAGCAAGATCCAGTTCAGTTTTTTGTTCATGATGGCAATAAACAACTCGAAATTTCGAAGCGTGCTTTGGCCGAGTACATTCATTGTGATCCCGACGATCTCGTTATGACCATGAACCCTTCATACGCCATCAATATTGTAGCAAAGAGTTTTAGTTTAGCTCCAGGTGATGAAATCCTAGCGACCGACCACGAATATGGAGCAATGGACCGAACGTGGAATTACTACTGCAACAAAGCTGGCGCGCGCTACATTCAACACGAAATTCCATTAGGCATCCAGACAAAAGAGGAGTTCTTGGAGCATTTTTGGAAAGGATATACGCACAAAACGAAGGCGGTTTTCATCAGTCAAATTACGAGTATGACGGCGACGATCTTTCCTGTTCAAGAAATTTGCGCACGGGCTAAAGAACTAGGATTGATCACCATCGTAGATGGCGCACACGTTCCAGGGCATATTCCACTCGATTTATCCACCTTAAAGGCTGATATCTATACGGGAGCTTGTCATAAATGGATGATGGCGCCCAAAGGTTGTTCCTTTTTATACGCTACCAAAGAATATCAAAATGACTTTGATCCACTAATCATCAGTTGGGGATACGAAGCCGAAGTACCTGGAAAATCTAAATTTCTGGACTACCACCAACTACAAGGAACACGGGATTACTCTGCATTTCTGACCCTTCCTAAGATCATTGAATACATGAATCAAAACGATTGGACGACAGTTTCCGCTCGCTGTAAGAAAATGATTTTGGATAACTACGAAGATCTTTGCGACATTGCGGGAACGCACCCCATAACTGCGGTTAATTCAGATTTTCTAGGACAAATGTGTAGTGTTCCCATTCCCATAGACGATGCGAGCGAGCTAAAGTCGTTGTTGTACGAGCAATACAATATTGAAATTCCCGTTTTCCAGTGGAAAGATCAAATCTTCTTACGTCTTTCAACTCAAGCCTATGTGGATCAGGAAGATATCGACTACTTGAAACGAGCCTTGAAGGAATGCAAAGAAACGATATCAAGTTGGAAAAAATGAAAACTACTCTCCTCTCACTCCTCTTCCTTTTGATGACTCTATTTTCTTTCGGGCAAGACGCATTATCAACTCCGGAAAGCGCAATTCAAAACACATCTGAAGCAGCTTATTACGTTCCTGAACGAATGCGCGTATATCCACGTCGGAACAGCATCTATGCGGAATTGGGAGGCTCGGGAGGTTTTGGCTCTCTCAATTATGAATGGAATTTCCGCGCACGCGAATACAATCGTTGGATGCTTCGAACAGGAATTAGTGGAACACACATCGATAAAAACAATGGATCGGCGCTCATTTTTCCCGTTATGCTTCACTTCGTCCGAGGACAAAAGCATGTACTAGATGTAGGAATCGGACAAACACTGACTGTCACCACGCGTGGAAGTGCTTTTGTGCGCATGCCTGTTTCACTTGGTTACCGACTGGAACCAAAAGGAAGTCGCATGTTCTATCGCTTTTCCTACACCCCCATCGTTTCCTACCTCGTCGATTTTCAATGGGAACACTGGGCGGGAATCAGCATTGGCTTCAAATTAAATACCACTCCAAAACTCTAACCAATGAGATACTTCCTTCTTTTTCTTAGCATGAGTTTCCTTCTATTCAGCTGCAACAAGGAAAAACACTTTGATGGTCCAAATTCTTTTTCAGATGATTTTGAGGGATATTCCACTTTCGATGAACTAGTAATTGACGATAACGTTTACTGGTCTGCCACGCAACAGACGTATGATGAAAATACGATTTCACTTTCTACAGAACAAGCACACTCCGGATCGACAAGTTTAAAGTTTGATGCAGTTGTGAGCACAGATGAAAAGCTATCCAAGTGCAGTTTATTCAAGCAAAAAATGGCCTTCTACGAAGGTGAAACAGTTCGATCTTCTATTTGGTATTACATCGACGGAGAGCAAGAACTGGATTGGTTATTTCTTCTCGATTTAGAAGAACAAACTCCCATTGGTGCTGGTCCAGGAATGCGCGTAGCCAATGTTGGAAGTGACAATTACGCAACCGTTGAATTCAAGTTCAAAGAAGGAAATTTAACCCAAGAAACACATAGTTTCCCACGCAATCAGTGGTTCAAAATCACACTTGAAACACATCTGTCAAAAAAGAAAAAAGGTTGGGTTCGCTTGTACCTTGATGACACATTAATCATTGAAGAAAAAGACACACGAACCCTACCA
>JBFHGY010000207.1:0-5750 GCA_041582905.1 Crocinitomicaceae bacterium
GTTATTTCATCCGTTACGAAGCGTAACATGACATCTAAATCAGGAATGGTGCCAGCAATGGCTCCCCACAACATGGCGCGTGTCCCAATTTTCTTTCCTAAAACCGCCTCACCTACTGCTGCACCGAGAACAATTTGCGTTAATGAATCCATTAGTTTTTAAAATTTTCTTTGAACGGAATTCGCAACTCGAACTCACTGGGTGAAATTGACTGAATAATGGGCTTCAATAATAGATTTGGAACGCTCTTGCGATGCTTCGCATAAAGCTTCATATTTTGGGGTAAGGCTCCCACCTGACTCTTCATAAGTTCAGCCGTTCTTCCAAGGTGTAATTCTTTCATTTCAAACTTCAACCCTTGCTCTACATAATCACACAAAAACAATTGATAAACAGCATATTCTCGATTTAATTCATAATCCAAACCAACAAAGTTCGCTTCGATCACATCTCCATTGACTAGCGCTGTACTAAACCCTATTAATTCCTCGTTGAGCCATGCCCCTCGGAATAAAAAGTGATCCTTCAAATTGCGTTTTAAGTTGGCGAAGGCTTGAGCATTCAAGCGCCCAAAACTGAAGTCCGACTTCTCCAATACATTTCCAAATAGCAACTCGATTCGCTCAGCATTCCTGTGGATATCTTCCTCCGTAAAATCGACAATCTGCAATGCCTTCGATTTGGAATAAATGCTTTTCGCCCGTGTTCTGAATTTGGTTTTCATGCTCGCGAGGTAATCGTCCATGTTTTTCCAGCTGTCATGGAACTTCAACACCATGTTGACATCGATCATGAAATCGCGATAGCTGAATTCCTTGAGTACATCGCTGTGTTCCGTTGATTCTGACCAAAACTCTTTAAACAAGGTAATCGATGACTTCTCCTTGATGGCAGGCTGCCGTTTAAGTGATTCCGCCATGGCTGCCACCTCGCGCACCGCCTCTTTCTCAGAAATCAAACGGGAAAGAAAACCATTTTCTCCATCGCTAAACACATTCCCACAGACCAATACGTTAATGGTGAAAACATCCGCAATTTTCTTGTGAATATGGTAAGATAAGGAGCATAAATCTTGGGAATATTGCCTTCTCTTGTCCACGAATTCCACCAACTGATATGCCGCAACCACAAGGGGTTCATTCGTATCTGAATAAGAAATCGCGTAGCGAAACTGCATTTGATCACTCAACGCCTCTTCGAGGGCAGATAAATATTCAAGCGACAAATAAACATTCCGTCCATTCACCACTTTATTCCAGTCATCGTGGGGAAGATCCTGTACCGAATCCACAAACTTACGTTCTGCGCCCACTTGAACCATTGATTTTTCTTTCATCATTTTCAGTCCCTAAAATTACGCATTGCGCTCATTCCTGTGTTTCAAACGAACGTTAAATTCACTCGCTTTCATCACGAATGCCATAATTTCTTTGATGTCCTCGTGCGGAGTCACCATTTCGACTTCAAAATTCTTGAAGAGCATCGAGAGCACCAGCTTCATTTCCAGCATAGCCAAATTTCTTCCAGGACAAAAGCGAGGTCCGCCACCGAATGGAATGTATGCGTCCATGTTATGTACGGGACATTTCGACGCTTTCAACCAGCGCTCAGGATAGAAATCCTTTCCATCTGAGAAATTCTCTTCTTTCGTTGCTGCATGTCTCCAATGCATCAAAATACGTGAACCTTTCTTGAACTCATACCCTTCCACTACCACATCAGAAAGCGGCTCAAACAGCATCACCGGAGCAACAGGTTTTAAACGCATCGTTTCGTACGCCACACCTTCAATGAACTTGTAGTTAGAAAGTGAGTTGAAGTCACTTATTTTCGCCTCATCCTTCAGCTGTTCATCGACCTCCGCTTGAATTTTCTTTTGATAATCCGTGTATTTCGTCAACAAATAGATCGCCCACGTTAAGGTATGTGCTGTTGTATCCTCCCCAGCGATGAGCACCGTCATCAAATTTCCTTTTACCTCTTCATCGGAAAATCCGCCATCGTTTTCAGACTCTACGAGGACAGCCTCCAGAAAATTCGAAGGATTCTCCTTTAATTCAGGATGCTCTTCCAGTCGTTTTCTTCCATCTTTAATCCACTGATCAATCAATTCATCCAAAACCTTCAGCGATCTATCAAACTCTCGATCTGCTTTATTTCGATACAGCTTGTGCCATTGAATGGGATCATTGATGCGCTTGAACAACATCGGGAAAATCTTATCCATGTGCTCTTGGACCGAACCACCCTTTTCCTCCAGACTATTCATTTCAATTCCAAACGCCAAAGAGGTCGTAATATCTGTCGTAAAGCGCATGAAATCATCCTGAATATTGAATGCTTCACCTGAATCAGCGGCTCGCTTCCATTTCTTGTAGAGTCGATCTACTGAGACCAACATCCGATCAAAAAATGCTTCCTGATGCTTAATATCTAATCCTTTAGCGACCAATTTTCGATGCGTTTTCCAATCTTCTCCCTCGGCATTAAACGCACCATGAACGCCTTCAGCCCTCAGTACTTTATCCAATTTCTTCATTCGAATAAAACCATCTGGGCGCTCTTTCAAGATATACTGAATGATCTTCGGATGTCCTACAACGGCCAAGTCCAGAATTCCGATCCGCATGCGATACACTTCACCAAATTCATCGGCGTAGGCTTGAAATTGATTGTGCAGATTTGGATACTCTACGTCAAAAAGACTTCCCAAAAATGGAACTCCTTTTGGTCCTGGCAACTCTTTGAATGTAATCGGCATTGATTCGTGTGTTAGTGTGTCATTCTATACACCTGAATTCGATTCTAAAATGAACTCAGATTATACGGATTAAAAATAGTCATAACCATCCGATCTACTCATTGACGAGTCAAAAAAACGCACTGCTGGTTAGGTTTTCCTTCTGAAGAAGAACAGACAATTGAAAGCAGAATACATGTGATTATCTGCCTAAACACTTATTTAAATTTATACGAATGAAAAACAAGTTATTTTTCACACTTGCTTCGTTTATGATGGCCAGTTCCATCAACGCTCAAGTCGTAAACGGAGGATTTAACGGTTCTACGGGAATTATTGAAGACGTTGGAGTGGCGAGCCCATGGATGAAAGGATGTTCTTACAATTATGCCTTTTCCAGTTCATTAAACAATCCCGAGGTCAAACAGAATAATGGTGACAACTACGTCGAACTGGAAGGAGAATACATCGCGTATCAAGGAAATCCGTACGTAAAATTCGAATCCGTTGCTCAAGATGTTGGACCACTTGCAGCAGGACGTTACACTGTTACATTTGATGCCAGAAGCATCCCTCAAACTTCAGGAAATCCAGGAATCCTTTTGAATGTTAAGCTGAAAAATTTCACAGGATGCTCATGGGATCCAACAGCTCCACCTAACCCAGAACAACTCATAGAAACGCCATCAATCCCCTTGGTGTACAACTTCAACACATACTCTGTTACATTCTGTATTCCAGATCATTTAGATGGACAATTGAATATTCTGGAATTTGGAACATCTCAACAGCATAACACAAGCATTTCATGTGATGGAATTGTTGATCTCGATAACATTTCGTTGACCCATACGCCTTATCAGTTTGATATTTCATACGCCTACAAAATTGACTGTCTCACAGGTCTGGTGAAAGTAAAACCCAACAGCGCACTCGATCCAAATCTATACGACATGTTCATTTTGATGGAGAATAATCCAAATGACCCGAACAACCAGAGCGATGCAGGAGATATTGTTCACGACGAGATTGCATGGTGGGGATACACGATCGATGCACAAGGTTGGTACACCTTCAATACGCCATTGGACCCAAATAAGAACTACTATATCAAGCGTGGCATCTGGGGAGATTGTCAGAACTGGAGCGAACTTCGCAAGTTCAATGTAGAAATGACAGCCGATCAGTTTGATCCAAGTTTCACATTCGAAATCAATTGTAATGAGAACCTGGAACCCAAATTAACCGTAACAGGAGCAGATCAGTTGGGGAAAAATCCTCACCACATGTTTATCCTAGTTGAGTATTTCCCAGGAACAAACCAACAAGAGCAACAAATCGAATCATTCAGCTGGTGGCAACAATCGAATGCGAGCAATTATCAGTATCAGCAAGGACCATTTACCTTTAATCACACCCTCGATCCGAACAAACATTACTACGTAAAACGTGGAGTTTGGGACGCATGTACGCCTTGGCAAGAGTCTCGTCGATACGACATTGATCCACAAGTATGTGATCCAAACGATATTTGTGACATCTACATTACTGCCTTGCAACCTCCTTGCTTTGATGGCTGTGGTACAGGAAAATGGCTGTCTGAGTTCCAGATCAATCCAAATAGTACATGCTACAATGCTATCGACTATGTTGTGTTCAACACCGTGAATAATCACCCTTTTGGTCCAACATTCACAGACAATACAGCACCTTACACCGTTCCATATTGCACCAGTGGAAACTACTATGTTACTGCAACGGTTCACTATCTAAACGGAACAACATCCACTGCGAGCTACTATCAACCTGCTTGCTTCGATGATCCGTACATCCGAAAATCGACTGGCGAACAAGATATCACTTCAGAAGAGATTACGCTTTACCCGAATCCAGCGACGAGTACGTTAACAATCGAAACAGGACAGTCGTTTGACGAGCTACATGTGTATTCCATTGGAGGAAAACTAATAGATACGCACCAAGAAAGCACCATCGATGTATCACACTTAGAAAACGGATACTACCTCGTGAAATTGGTAAAAGACGGAAACGTGCTGAGCACAAAACGCTTTACCAAGCAATAATTCAGTTTGAATTAACATTTAGCGCACAAGAAAGCCCCGTTCAAAATGAGCGGGGCTTTTATCATTATTCGAGTAACTTGAGAGTACTTACTCCTATTACTTTCTGCGCTTTCCTTTGCTCTTAGGCGGATTTCCAGTTAACCCAGCTTCGCGACGGCGTTTTTTTGCTTCGCGTCGTTTCTGCATTTGGATTTCGTTCTGCTTCGCGTAAGAAGCTTGCATCTCTTTGTAATCCTTAATTCCTTCTTCGGTTATTACAAACGGATGATCTTCAATGAATGAGATTTTCGTTCCCGTTAGTTTTTCAATGCTTTTGACGTATGGTCGCTCATCAATATCACAAAACGAAATAGACGTTCCATCGGCTCCAGCTCTCCCCGTTCTTCCAATACGGTGCACGTACGTTTCAGGCTCATTCGGAATATCATAATTGAACACGTAGGAAAGAGAATCAATGTCAATTCCACGAGCGGCAATATCTGTTGCCACCAAAATGCGGAGTTTTCCATCCTTGAATCCCTTCAATGCTTTTTCTCGCTGTCCTTGCGACTTATCTCCATGGATTGCTCCCGATGAAATTTTCGCTTTTGCTAAAATACGTGACAAGCGATCCGCTCCCCGTTTCGTACGCGAAAACACCAACGCTTGATCGATTTCTGGATTTTTCAATAAATGAAGCAACAATTTTTTCTTGTCCGGTTTCAAAACATGATACGCTTCTTGATGAACCGTAGTCGCAGCAGAAGAGACAACATCCACCGAAATACTTACCGGGTCATGCAACAGCTTTTTTGTCAATTTGACAATTGCTGGAGGCATAGTTGCAGAGAAAAACATCGTTTGCTTCTTCTCCGGAAGTTTCGGTAAAATTCGGTTGATATCATGTATGAATCCCATATCTAGCATGCGATCTGCTTCATCAAGTA
>JBFHGY010000208.1:0-5724 GCA_041582905.1 Crocinitomicaceae bacterium
ATGTCTCTTCGAACTGTCATACGAATACAAACACAAAAAAGATCATTATGAAAAAGATTGCATTCGTTCTTTCATTGGCTCTTGTGGCTGTTGCAAGTACAAGCTGTAAAAAGATAAAAGGTTCGAGCACGATTACCACAGAAGTACGTGCGGTATCAAACTTTACACGCGTTGAGGTGGAAGATGCGTTCGAAGTAGACGTAACGTATTCGCCAACGCAAGAATTACTTGAGGTGGAAGCACCTGAAAACCTTCATGAATTCATTAAAACGGAGGTGGTATCTGGAAAGTTGAAACTGCATTTTCAACACAATAAGCGTATCTCAACGAAAACACCGGTAAAAATTCACATCACGACAACACAGTTGGATCATTTTGACCTGTCGGGTGCTTCAAAAGTAACATTGAACAATGCGCTCGTTGGATATGATTTCGATTTGGATATGAGTGGAGCGAGTAATTTCGAAGGAGAAGTAAACGTAACACAAGGCGATCTTGAATTAAGTGGAGCATCAACGGCGAAGGTAAATGGAACTGCGATGGATGCCTTTGTTGAATTGTCTGGAGCAAGTACACTGCGCAAGTATGAATTCGAAATTGAAACCTTGGACGTAAAATTATCAGGGGCAAGTACAGCATTCTTGACGATCCTCAACTCTATGAGTGTTGAATTATCTGGAGCAAGTACCTTGAATTACAAAGGTGATCCCGTAATCACGAGTATCAATACTTCAGGAGCATCGAATATCAATAAAAATTGATCGGTTTTCTGAAAGAAGAAATCCCTGCCATTGATCGTGGCAGGGATTTTTTGTTTTTAGTGGTTTGCTTAAAATCATTCTAAGAACAAATCGTTTCGGGAAATGGGCTCATGCTTGAATTCATTCGGAATTCACCAACATTTTTTTGAATCTTTGAGCATGTCAAATTCTAGGAAGATACTTATTGTGGGCGCTGGATTATCCGGTGTGAGCGTCGCGATTCATTTGTTGCGCAAAAAGGTAGATGTCACGTTGGTCGATAATGGCACGAATGTCAGTTCGATGATCGCTGCAGGTCTGATTAACCCACTGGTGTTTCGCCGCATGACAAAGGGGTGGCGCGTAGATGATTTCATTCCCTACGTTAAGGAGTTTTATTCCTCAATCGAAGAAGAATCTAGGATGAAGTTTTTTGAAAAATTACCCATTCGACGTTTGTTTTCTACCGAACATGAGCGCGAATTGTGGGTGAAAAAACAGCTCAGAGAGGATTTTCAGGAGTACATGACACCTTTGGAAGAATCCGATGACACCTACGATCGTTGCAAGAACCCTTTTGGTTCTGGAAGAATAAAAAATGCCTTTGTTGTTCATCCAACGGGATTCCTTCCTGCTTCGAAACAAATCATAGCGGAGAATGGGACACTACTCAACGAAACATTTGACTACAAAGAACTCGACGGAACGAGCTACAAGGGCAATCAATACGATGATGTAATTTTCTGTGAAGGATATCATGGAATGGACAATCCTTGGTTTTCATTTTTGCCTATCAATCCAACGAAGGGTGAAGTGTTAACTGTTCGGTCTGAAGAACTTCCAGAGGATGAATCACTGAATAGAAAGTGCTTTAATCTTCCACTAGGAAACAAAGAATTTAAAATTGGTGCCACAATCGATTGGAACAATACCTCTCTTGAGTTAACGGAGGAAGGACGGAATGAAATCCTCGAAAAACTTTCATTCATCATAGATGAAAAGGTAGAAATTGTACGTCAGCAAGCAGGAATTCGTCCAGGTCCAATTAGTCGTCGTCCGTACATCGGCACACATCCAAATCATCCACATTACCATGTTTTCAACGGTTTGGGATCAAAAGGATATTTGCTCTGCCCACTGTTGTCGAAAGAGTTTGTAGATTATCTCTTAGAAGGAAAGGAACTCGACCCCGAGGTGCGTATAGAACGTTATCTCGATAGATAATTTGTATCTTGGGAAGATCGTTACCTAATCTCGAATCTACCTGATGAATACAACATTATGCAAGAGGCAAGCTTAGACACATGGACTTCCATCTTTTTCGTCGTTAGTATCTTTGGACTGTTCTTTTCTTCCCTGTTTTTTCTCAAAGGAAGACACCGATTACCATCCGTTTGGCCTATTCCCGTGCTGATTTTTGGCTATTCAATTGTTTTGTTTCAGTATTCATTGTTTTGGACAAAATACATCAACACTTTTCCTTTTCTAAACTTTACACTGGGAGCCTGGTTTCTGACATTTGGACCGTTAATTTATTTCTACACCGCCCGTTTTTGTGGAGTTCATGTCAAAAGAGGCCTCCTACACTTTGTACCCGCATTCGTTAGTGTGTCGTTCGCCTTTGCATTTTACCTTCGCTTTTACGGAATCGTACTCTATGAAAGAGATTCGATTTGGTTGGGTTTTTTACAACTTCTGAGCAATCCTTGGCTTGCCGTATTCTCGATGTCACTATACCTACTGATTTCGATTCGAATTTGGAATCGGTTTCAGCAGAAGTCGACGGTAAGAATTGTCAATAGCTGGATGAGGTTGTTACACGGAGCATTCGCGCTTTTCATTTTGTCCTATGCAAGTTATTTCATCTTGGTTCAGTTTCCCTTTTTCAACACGAGTTGGGACTATGGAATCGCCGTTGGAATGTCGCTTTCCATTTTTATGATCGGGTTGTTTGTATACTACGAGCCTTCTATTTTTAATGGTGAAATCGATTGGTTGATGGTAGAGAAGAAGGAACAGGAGTTTTCAGACGAGAACAGTCAATACTTTTTCGAAAAGATGGTGGCACAAATCAAACAGGAGGAATTATTTCTGAATGGAGACCTCCGACTTGCGCACCTTTCGGAATTCAGTGGATTGTCACTACACGATGCGTCACGAATTATCAATCAACATTCTGGAAAGAATTTTAACCAATTCATCAATGACTTTCGGGTGGAAAGGGCACAAGAGCTGTTAGTCTCCACGGATCTTTCTGTAAAAGAAATCTGCTTCGTATCCGGATTCAACAGTAAAGTGACGTTCTACTCTGCCTTCAAAGCAAAGGCGAATAAAACCCCTGTTGAATTCCGAAAAAGTACGCATCCACGTACCTAAAACGTTCAGTTTTATAGTTTCGAACTCCCTTTTGAACCATCTTTTTCAACTTGTTGAGAAACAAAAATCAATCAACATGAGAAAAAGTATATTTCTTTTAGTCGGGCTTTGCCTGAGTTTTTCGTTCATCTCTTCGGCACAATTCGAGGTGTATGTAACAAGCGGTAATGGTCCATCTGCCAGCAGTGTGAAAAAATTTGATGCTACCGGGAATTATTTAGGTGACTTCATCGCTCCAGGAACGAGTCCCTTGAACTGGCCGCAAGACATTGTATTTATTGAGAACAACACCATTGCTTTGGTCAGTGGACTGAACAATAACGCCATTTTTCGTTACGACGGATCAACAGGTGCTTTAATCGACACATTTGCCGCCAATATTTCAGGTCCTACACGGATGAAAATTGGAGCGGATGGATACCTATATGCGCTGGAGTGGAATGGTGAAGCAAGAGTGATGAGATACGACCTCCAGGGAAATTTCATGGATACCTTTACGAATATAGCTGTAAACAATAGCATTGGTTTGGACTGGGATAGTGCGGGAAACTTATACGTGAGTTCGTACAATGAAAATGCTGTCTATCGATTCGATCCAAGTGGAAATTACATGGATACACCCATTTCATCTGGATTGTCGGGCCCGACAACTATTTGGTTCGATGCCACTGGAGATCTTTACGTGTCTAACTGGAACGGGAACTTCGTTAAGCGTTTTGACGCTTCATTTATGGAACAGCCCAATAACTTCGGAACGATCTCAAAGCCTGAAGGTTTTGTGGAAATGCCGAATGGAGACCTGCTACTCGGCTCGGGCGGACCTTCTTCGTCTGTTCGGCGGTATGATGCCCTCGGAAATTTCGTAACTTCTTTTGCCACAGGTAATGGCTTGGCAAATCCGAATGCGATATACATCAAACAATCTCAGGCCGATTTGGATGAAGGAAATATTGAAGGTCCTCGGGTATATCCAACAATTGGTTCGCGATTTTACATTCACGGACTTATGAAATCGAACAAGGAAGAGATTGTTTTAACGGGAATAAATGGTCAATGGACCAAGCGGATCGAACTACAAGAGGGCAATTATTTCGATGCAGATGATCTGAGTGATGGAGTGTATTTTGTGTCGATCGACGGTAGTCAGCCACAACGAATTACTGTTAAAAAGTGATCGTCAATTAAAAAACAAGTTACCTAGGAAGATATTTCGTTTACATGTAAATGCTTTAACTAAGAATCGTACCTTTGTAGAAATCTTAAAACATAAAACGTTATGTATCCACCAGAATTAGTTCAACCAATGAAGGACGATTTAACGAGCGCAGGATTTACGCAGTTAACAGACCCATCTGAAGTTGATGCAATCATAAAAAATACAGAAGGAACCTTATTGATGGTTGTAAACTCCGTTTGCGGGTGTGCAGCTGGAAATATGCGTCCAGGAGTGAAATTATCGTTAGATAACGACGTGAAGCCAACAGTATTGGGAACAGTTTTCGCAGGAGTTGACGGTGAAGCGACCAACCAAGCGAGAAAATACTTCCTTCCTTACCCTCCATCTTCTCCATCTATTGCCTTGTTCAAGGGTGGAAAATTGGTGCACTTCCTAGAAAGACACCACATTGAAGGAGGAACAGCTCAAATGATTGCTGAAAACTTGAAAGAGGCGTACAAAGAGTTTTGTAACTAATCTTTCAAACAAATTTTAACGAAAGGAGAATGTCTGTATTATAGCGGATGTTCTCCTTTTTGTTTTTGAGAAAGAAATTAATCTGTTTAAGCAATATTGCTGAACGCTAACTAAAAATATAGTTAAATAGTATAAAGTCATTCATGCTCCAAACCATTCTTCATTACTCGCTCCATATCTTGGCTCCAGGATTAATCGCATGGATCTTTTTCAAAGAACATTGGAAGACTGCTTGGATGATTATGCTGGCTACGATGCTCGTAGATTTGGACCATCTCTTCGCAGACCCCATTTTCGATCCATCGCGCTGTAGTATTAATTTTCATCCGCTTCACTCGTATATCGCGATTGCCTGTTATCCCTTATTTCTTCTTTTCAAGAAGACACGTGCCGTCGGGGTTGGCTTACTTTTTCACATGTCTACAGATGCGCTCGATTGCTATTTATCGGGCATTAATTGATGGGAAGCATGGAGAATCGCCATCAGGTTGCTATCTTCATAGTTTAAACCTCAATTACCAGAGATGAATCCTCGTAACATTTTTATTCTTGCCAGCTGCTTCGTTGTAAGTCTTGTGGCTGCGCTCTCTTATTTTTGGACACCAAAGGTGCTGTGGAGTTTAGTGGTTTTTGGACCGCTAATTCTGATAGGGATCGTTGACATTCTTCAAAAGAAACATGCGATAAAACGCAACTTTCCTGTCTTAGGACATGGTAGATACATGTTGGAGAAAATTCGCCCAGAAATCATGCAGTATTTTGTAGAAACGGATACTGAAGGACGTCCAATTAGCCGTGTTTTTCGTTCCTTGATTTATCAACGAGCGAAGAATGTGAATGATACAGTTCCTTTCGGGACACAAATGGACGTATACGAAGTAGGATATGAGTGGATGGATCATTCGATGTACGCAA
>JBFHGY010000209.1:0-5703 GCA_041582905.1 Crocinitomicaceae bacterium
AAATTGTAGGTGTTTCCACAGGAAACGTTTAGCGTATAATATTGACCATTCGAAATTGATAAGGTCTGATAACTTGTTGTTGGTGTTATGGTTCCACTATTCGTTCCACCTGTGCAGGCAAGAATGGGCGTAGAAACTAGAGTTATTAACAAGGTTGTTATTCTTTTCGGGAGTAGCATTTCACAGTTTTTAGCGCCACGAATCTACTTACTTAATCGGTTTAGTGAAATTTTACTGGAAACATTTTATTGTTAACATTGTAAACACAATTAGTTAATTTACTGTACACATGTAAACGCTTTCACGAAGAAATGGGGGTTGTGCCGTTGGGGAATAAACGGAATACTTGAAATCCTACTTAATCGGTTTAGTAGGATTGTTGGGCTCCTTTATGTCTAATTCCGACTGGATTACCTTTCTAACATAGTCAATTCCAACCTGTAAGCCGTAGCGATAGTCTGCGTTAATCCCGTCGACCGAATATTTATAGGTATTACACTTCAATCCTTCTTCAGGCCATAACTGCTCTAACTTGACATGCTTCGGAGGGTTAGATAGGAAATCCATCGTGTTGTTATAGATCAGATGATTTTCAGCAAAACAAGTGCTCAATTCAGGATGATTTCGAAAGTAAATACTTC
Organism: Crocinitomicaceae bacterium; assembly: GCA_041582905.1. GTDB lineage: Bacteria > Bacteroidota > Bacteroidia > Flavobacteriales_D > Crocinitomicaceae > UBA4466. The sequence continues at coordinate 642 of JBFHGY010000209.1, forward strand.
CAAAATAATCGGGCCAGCTTTGAACTACTTTACGATCAATGTGGGTGGTTCGAAGAATAAGAATGTCGTCGGAACCAGTATCAACAGCCCACTTAGCAGGAATGGGATCACTCCATCCTCCGTCCATTAAATCCAATCCACGTACCTGATGGACGCCTTTTGTAACAAAGGGAAGCGTACTGGATGCAATAACAATATCTACCCAATCGGTGAGTCCTGGTGTGAGATACAAAGCTTTCCCACTGGTTCTACTCGTTGCAACGAAAGAAATATTCTTGTTTTTCGCATTTTCGGAAGCTGTCTTCACGTCAAAGGGAACTAACTCTTCTGCAACCGATCGCAGATGGTCGATGTTCATGTAGCCTCGTTCCTTGATGATTCCTTTGATGTTCACAAAATCAGGATCTTTTGCCAGAATACGCATAGCCTGAACAGTCGCTCCATATTGTTTACTTAAATAATAGGAAGCCGAAATAGCTCCTCCCGAATTTCCTAGAATCCGATCAAATGGGCAGTAATCCAAAGTAATAAAAGCGTCTAGAATGCCTGCAGTGAATCCGGTGCGAAATCCTCCGCCTTGTACGATTAGTGTTTTCATTTCTTCCGCAAAAATTAGTAAAATCTTTTGATTGAGAACGATTATTTTTACCGCATGGACAATTCAATTTTCAATATGTCGCCAATGATCGATTTGCACACGCATGCAATCAGTCACGCAGATCGATCTGATATTGTGGAAATTGTTTCATCTTCTGATCCACTGATGGGAAATGTGTATTCGCTCGAGCGACATCCGTGGTACATTAGTCAAGTAATGAGTGATGCAGATCAAAAGGAACTGAAACTGTTGCTTCAAGATGAGAATTGTTTGGCGCTTGGAGAGATTGGATTGGATAAACTCAAAGGAATTGTGTTTTCAGAACAGATGTCAATCCTTCGCTCACTTCTGAAGGTGGCAGATGACGGAAAGATTCCCGTGGTGATCCATTGTGTGAAGGCGTTCAATGAGATCATTCTCCTCAAAAAGGAGTTTACAGCCATTCCGAATTGGGTGATTCATGGTTTCAACAAACATCCAAAACTTGCCGAAGAGTTGATCGATCATGGGTTTTATCTGTCCATCAATCCTCAAAAGTATTCGCGTTCTGAGGAAGTATTATGCGCCATTCCGATGAATCGCCTATTTCTGGAAACAGACAATAGTTCATTTTTAATTGAAGACAATTATATTCGCGCGGCGAAAATTGTGGGAATGGACATGGATGAACTCAAAACGCAAATCTCCCAAAACGCAAAACATTTTTTTTGACATGAGTAATTGGTTAGAACGTACAGAATTATTGGTCGGTAAAGAGGCCATGGATAAATTGGCGAAAGCACACGTATTGGTCGTTGGACTTGGTGGTGTCGGAAGTTATGCTGCCGAAACGTTGGTGCGTGCAGGAGTAGGAAGTTTAACCATTATTGATGGTGATGATGTAGATCCAACCAACAAAAATCGTCAGTTGCAAGCGCTCGATTCTACCGAAGGTAAGCAGAAGGCTTTGGTGCTGCGCGATCGCTTTTTGGATATCAATCCTCAACTGAATTTAACGGTACACGACCAGTTTATGCAGCCAGACGCGATGAAAGAACTTTTGACAACGTATAAATTCGATTTTGTGATGGACTGCATCGATAGCATCACGCCAAAGTTGAGCTTGATCGTTACCTTGAGAAGAGCGAAGTGCAAATTTATATCTTCGATGGGAGCAGGTGGAAAACTGGATCCAACGCGCATTAAAATTTCCGATATTTTCGCTACGAAAGAATGTAAGTTTGCGAAGCAACTCAAAAAACGACTCAAGAGAGAAGGGGTTCGTAACAAGGTGTTGTGCGTGTATAGCGATGAAATTCAAATATCTGATTCCTTAAAATTAACCGACGGAACAAATTACAAGAAGTCCTTTTACGGAACAATTTCCTACATGCCTGCCATGTTCGGAATGACGATGGGCTACGAGGTGCTTCGCAGGTTGATGAAGTAATTCAAATCTTCTTGAAGACTTGTTTGTCTGGAGGCAAGGGGTTGTTTTTGAAATAAGTCTGTAGGTGGAAACCGCGATCGTCGAATTGTTCATTCATCACTTTAAAGTGACGGATACGATCTACGCGAAAGGAACGGTAATCTTTTCTTAGGTAGCACCAGGCAATCAAAATCCATTTTCGATTGGTAGAAATGAGCGTGTACGGCTCAATTTTTCGGAAGGAAATTTCGGGATCGTTTGCCTTTTGATAGTTGATTTCCATGAATTTCAAGTGTGTAATTGCCAATTGGATTTCCGAAAGTGCATTACTGGATAGGTCTTCCCAATAGTTCTCGAAGACGTGAATTTTTTCGTTGAGACGTTCACTTGTTTCTAAAACCGAGGTTTTAAAGACCGATTTTATTTTCGTCAAGGCGTCGGTGAAATCAGCAATAAATGATTTGTCCTGTGTTTGTTTGGCCAAATGCTGTGCAGTGATGAGTGCATTCGCTTCTTTTTCGGTGAATTGCACAGGTGCCACCGAATATCCGTCCATCAATGAGTAGCCTTTTCCTTCAATGGTGATAATGGGGACTCCTGCTTCTTCTAACTTCCGAATATCGCGATAAATCGTACGAATGCTCACATCAAAACGCTCAGAAAGTTCTGTAGCGGTCAATAATCGCTTCGATTTAAGCAAGGTAAGAATCGATATGAGACGGGGAAGTTGAGACATAATGCTAAAAATAGCGAACCCAAATTGAATCCGCTATTTTTTTAATTGGCTTTGACGATTTACTGCATCGAATGCAAAGCAATTCGGTTCCCTTCGGAATCAATGAACTGTGCCATGAATCCGTTTTCTCCAATGCTTGTTTTGGGAAGAATGATTTTCGCTCCCGCCTTTTCCGCTCTTTCGAGTGATGGAGTTAAATCATCTCCTCCTGGAAGGTAAATAGTCACACCGTCCACGGAAGGTCTGCACTCTGGGTGTTTCATCAATGCTCCTCCAACACCTTGTCCTTGTTCGTAAGGAAAAACACTGTATAAAACACCCGGTTGTGACATGTCATAATCCATTAACTCATCTCCTGTTACGGCTTCGTAAAATTTCTTCGCTCGATTCATGTCGATAACGGGGATTTCAAACCATGCAATTGCTGTCTTCATATTTTTTGTTTTTGTTAGTTATGGAGCAAATGTATAACTGGTAAGTGACGGATCGTGTCAGGGGTTATGGAGAGGGATAAAAAAATTAAAAAAAGTGGCAAAGTGCTTATCTCGATTTCAAAATCAACGGGAAGCATTCATTATTAATTACTTCCGAAGTGAATCTATGGTTTGATATGCAACTAATTATTGAGCTGAAATACGTGATTATTGTTACAGAAAGATAAAAAAGTTGTTAATAGTTGCGTATGCAACTAAATTAATTTGGATATTTGCAACATGATACCGAAAGATTTTCAAGATACGCTGGGTCCCAATTTGGGTAAAACGATGAAGTTAATTGAGCATTGTATCGATGACATGTTAACGAACAAAGGGTTTAACCTGACCAAAATGCAGTTCATTCTGCTTCATAAAGTTCATGAACAAAATGGAGCTTGTCAGAACGAGCTTGCTTTTGCTTCCAATCGGAACAAGTCGACTTTGGCCAGAGCCATTAACGTGTTGGAGAAAAAAAACTACATCGCACGTATTCCAAGTGAAGAGGATAAGCGCGTTAATCAATTGTTCGTTACCAAGAACGGTTTGGATGTTATTGAACGCTCAACACCCATTTTCGAAGAAATGAGATCGATCATCTACAAAGGAATCAGCGAAGAAGAAGCAAATCAAGTAATTGAAATATTAAAACGAGTTCGAGCGAATGTCAATGAAGTAATTCAACTCGATACACCATCAAACAAAAAACAATGAGAAAAGTCATTATCGTCGTTTCTGGACTGGCAATTTTAGGTCTGGGCGTTTGGATCAACGGAATGTTAGCCAATAGCAAGAAGGATCCCGAAAAGAAGACGCAGAATAAAGAGAATTCGGTTTACGTGAAAGCCGCAAAGAACGAAGCAGTGCCTGTTACCATTGGAACGAGTGGAAGCGTATTGGCAAAGGATCGAATGGATATTTATGCTGAAGTGACGGGAGTGTTTGAGCGCGGAAGTAATTCATTTAAACCAGGAACTTCCTACTCAGCTGGCTCAACACTGATTCGGATTAATGATGACGAGTTCAGAGCGTCCGTAGTCTCTCAACGAGCGGCGTTCAAAAATGCCATTACAGGGATTTTAGCTGACATCCGATTCGATTATCCGAACTCATTTTCGATGTGGAATGATTACCTCAATTCAATCGATATCGAAAAGAGCCTTCCAAGCTTGCCAAAGGCAAAAACGGAACAGGAAGCGCATTACATCACAGGAAAGAATATCTCCTCGACGTACTATTCCATTAAAAATCTCGAAACGCGACTAAATAAATACCGCATTGTAGCTCCATATAGTGGAGTGCTTGTTTCGGCTGAGGTAACCCCAGGAACCTTGGTGAATCCAGGGCAAAAATTGGGAGAGTTCATCAAACCAGGAGTGTATGAATTAGAGCTCAATGTCAACTCAACCTTGAAGGATTTACTCGTTTTTGGGAAAGAGGTAAACCTTACGAACATCGATAAATCCAAAAGTTGGGTAGGAAAAGTGGCGCGCATCAATCCACAGGTGAACACGAGTTCACAGACCGTTCAAATCTTTGTAGAGGTGAAAGCAAATGACCTCAATCAAGGTGAGTTTGTTGAGGCAGATGTTGACGCACAGGATGTGGTAAATGCCATTGAAGTATCACGCAACCTACTCGTGAACAACGAGAGTGTGTATGTGGTGAAGGACAATCAATTGCAATTGCTTCCTGTGACAATCGTCTACAACAAAGAAAATTCGGTGATCATTCAAGGTGTGGAAGATGGTACTCAGTTGCTATCAAAACCCTTCCCTGGTGCTTACGAAGGGATGAATGTGACAATTATTGAGTGAATCAAACGAGAATAAAAACGGAATGAAAAA
>JBFHGY010000210.1:0-5694 GCA_041582905.1 Crocinitomicaceae bacterium
GGGTGAGATTGGCTGGATTACTCCTCAATTGAAGAAGCACTTCGGTATTAAGCAAGATGTGTTTATTGCGGATATTGATTGGGACGTGGTGATCGATTCCTTGAAAATGGTGAAAGTGAAGTACACTGAACTTCCAAAAACCTTTGCCGTTCGTCGTGATTTCTCCTTGTTGATTGATCAAAAAATCACCTTTGCAGAGATTGAGCAAATCGCTTCAGCGAGTGATCGAAAAATCTTGAAAGAAGTAGGGTTGTTCGATGTCTACGAAGGAAAGAACCTTGAGGCAGGAAAGAAATCGTACGCTGTTTCTTTTAAGTTTCAGGATGCAGAAAAAACGCTTAAGGACAATCAAGTTGATGCGGTGATGGATAAAATTCGCGGACAGCTTGAATCAAAATTGGGCGCGCAACTGAGATAGAATGCATTTTTCCCCCGCTTCGATTTTTCGTTATTTGCGCGAGTGTTATGAGCTCGACACGAAGACGATAAATGTCACCAATTTTTTTGCTCAAAAAGTAGAGGACAGAATTTGGGTAGAAGGAAGTGATGAAGTGCTCAATGGTACATTACCATATTTGCCTTTACTTGACGATCAAGCGGAGAAAATAGAAGAGAATCTTTCGTTCTATTCAAAAGAGAAATCGCTGTATGCTTTCGCTCATTTTATTGTAGGAAGAACTGGTGGATATCGAGTTTGTGCTCCGTTGATTTTCATTCCGTCTGAAATTTACCGAAGAGATGAGTTTCCGTATATCCGCTTGCATCAGAACCAAAAGTTTCTCAATTATAATTTTCTCAATACGATTAAAAAGGAAGGGACTCCACCACTTGACGAGTTGTTTCGTTTTTTGATGGAAAGTCCAATTATCGATTTTAGTATCTCGGCGCGAATAGCGAATGTATTGGAGGAGAATTTCGATGTTGAAAATGCTGATGGAATCCGTCATTTTCCCGAACTTATTTCAGAAAAGAAAATTAAGGCGAAGCGACCAAAAGATCATTACGAGGCGCACGCTGGAATGGGAATTGGTTTAGTGAAGTACTCGAGTAAAACGCTTGGGATTATTTCAGAACTGACCGACTTATCTGATAAATCTGAGCTTTCTGGGGCGTTGAGTGCATTATTTACCCAATCTTCAGTGTCTAAAGATGCGGGCGGGTACGACAGCCGTGTACCTTCTATTTTGAGTGATGGTCAGAAGAAAGTTCTTGAAAATTCATTAAAATATTCTAAGTCTATTGCGATTGGTCCTCCTGGTACTGGTAAGTCCTTCACAATTGCGAATGTAGCTATCGATCATGTCCTTCAGGAAAAGTCTGTTTTGATTGTATCTAAAACAGATGAGGCTGTAGATGTGGTGCTTGAGAAATTAGCTGAGCTCGGGATGGAGACAGCAGCCATGCGTCCTGGAAAAAAAAGCTATGCTCGTGAAATTCGAAAACGCATTAAGCTAATGCTTATGCGAACCTACAAGGAAGGACTTGATGTGCGTACAGCTGAGGTACAGAATAGAGCATGGAAGCTGGGAAAGAAACTTGATCAACTTGAAAAACAATTTCATGAGGTGGTTGAGAATGAATTGAAATGGGGAAACTTACTATATGAAAATAGAAACAAGAAAGGAATAATTGCGAAGCTCAAGAAGCAATATGTTAAGTGGAAAATAAAGTTCGTTACACCCAACTGGGAAATAGCCGCAGACTATTACAAAAACAAGAATTTCTTACTTCGGAATCACCAAAAGTTGGCGTTATTCGGTTATGAAGAACAGTTGAATCGTTTTCTTCTAACACATCGAAACCATCTGAGTGGATTCTTGAAAGCGATTAATGCGTACAGTTTAACCAAGCAGGAGAAGTTGTTCGAATCACTAGATTTTACTCAGATTTTAAAGACTTTTCCGATCTGGCTCTGCAAACTGTCAGATTTGTACGAAGCTCTTCCGCTTCAAAAAGACTTGTTCGACCTTGTCGTGATTGATGAGGCAAGTCAGGTGGACCTCGCTTCAATAATGCCGGCTCTATTCCGAGCAAAAAAGGTACTAGTAGTTGGTGATCCTAATCAGCTAAGACATTTTTCTTTTGTCTCAGGTGCTCAACAGGATGCTTTAAAACGAAAATTGGGACTCACAGGAATACAAACAGAATTGCTTAAGTACCGAGATAAGAGTGTTCTTGATGTATGCTTTGAGCAAACGGAAAGCAATGATGAGGTTGTTTTTCTCGATGAACATTTTAGAGGGAATGAAGAGCTTTTGTCATTTAGCAATCACGAGTTTTACGGTGGCCAACTCAAAGTCATGAAATCTTTGCCTGTACATCAGTACAAGTCACTTTGGATTGAGCAGGTAGAAGGAAAACGAACCTCGCAAGGCGTCAATGAATCGGAAATTGATCGAGTGATCGAGACCATTCGGGAAGTCCAATCGACTAAGTTTATGTCGGAATCACCGACCAGCATAGGTGTTATCTCGCCGTATCGTAATCAGATGGAGCGTATTGTTGAACGGATCCAGAATGAGCTTGACAATTCTGTTGTCAAGGATCATAAGATTATGGTTGGGACTCCTTATTCATTTCAGGGAAATGAAAGAGATATTATCATTATCTCATGGTGTATTGATGAGGAGACACACCCTTCAGCGATTCGCTATCTGGATCACCCGCAAATATTTAATGTCACAATTACTCGCGCAAAGCGGAAAGTCATTAATCTCATTTCTTTTGATCCTAATTTCCTTAAGTCAGATATGCTTCTGAAGAAATATTTGAGTGAGAATCGTGAACTGACGAAAGATGAAATAGCTGCGAAGTACGTGCACGATCAGTTCTTACTGGAGGTGGGAGAGTGGCTTGAGGAAATCGGTTGCACTTATTTGAGTGATTACGAAGTTGCGTCGATTCCAGTGGACATGTTGATCACTTCCAGTAGTAAGAATATAGCCATTGATCTCATCGGATTCCCAGGAGAGTTTGTTGATTCAATCGATCTAGATCAATACATGCTCCTCCAACGTGCAGGAGTTTCTGTTTTTCCATTACCCTATTCCTACTGGTATTTACAAAACGAATTTGCAAAAAAGGAGTTCATTGAATTCCTCACAAATAACGATTAACTATGAACAAACAATATATCATTACAGGAATCGGAACCGACGTTGGGAAAACGGTGGTGAGTGCGATCGTCGCAGAAGCACTCCAAGCGACCTATTGGAAGCCGGTGCAAGCTGGAGACTTGGATAATTCCGATACGATTAAAATAGAAAGACTTACGCAACATGTTTCAGTCCTTCCTGAAGCTTTTCGCTTAAATGAACCAATGTCACCGCATGCAGCGGCCGCTCTCGATGGTGTGGACATACTTCCTGAAAACCTTCCTTTACCTTCGGTAGATGGAAATTTAATCGTAGAAGGAGCAGGAGGACTTTTGGTTCCAATCAATTCGGATGGTTTTTTATATGCTGATGCATTCAAACAATGGGATCTACCCGTAATTGTTGTGTCGAGACATTATTTGGGGAGTATCAATCATACGCTTATGACCATTGAAGTGTTGAAGAATCGAGGAATCGAAATCGAGGGGATTATTTTCGTGGGAAATCAACACCCTACAACAGAAGAGGTGATCATGAATAACACAGGAGTTCGCTTTATTGGAAGAGTTCCGTTAACCGAGACGGTAGATCAAACATTCATTTTGCAACAGGCAGAGAAATTAAAATACGTACTGTAATGAACTTGAAAGAACGTGATAAGAAATACGTTTGGCATCCATTTACACAGCATAAAACGGCGGGTGATCAGCTGGAAATCGTGAAGGCTTCTGGTGTTACCTTGTTCGATGCGAGCGGAAAAGAATACATTGACGCTAACTCATCGTGGTGGGTAAATGTTCACGGACATGGTCATCCGCACATTGGTAAAGCCATTACGGATCAGTTCAATACAATTGATCATATTGTTTTTGCGGGAGCAACGCATCCCAAAGCCGTGGAACTAGCAGAACGAATTGTCGAAAAATCGCCCGAAAACCTAAAGAAAGTGTTCTTTTCTGATAATGGTTCTACCGCCGTAGAGGTAGGATTGAAAATGGCCTTCCAATATTTCTTTAACTCAAATAAACCTCGAAAAAAAGTGGTCGCACTCAGTGGTTCATATCACGGAGATACCTTTGGTGCGATGTCAGTTGGGCAACGGGGCTATTTTAATACACCTTTCGAAGCTTTTTTCTTTGATGTAGATTATCTGGATTTTCCAACAGAATCGAATGAGGAAGTGATTTTGGCACAAGCGAATGAGTTGTTTTCAACTGGAGAAGTTGCTGCGTTGATTGTGGAACCGCTTGTTCAAGGAGCTGCTGGAATGCGTATGTATTCCCCGAACATATTGGATGAGCTCACACAGATAGCGCGCAAACATGGTTCAATTGTCATTTTTGATGAGGTAATGACAGGATTCGGAAGAACAGGTAAGTTGTTCGCGATGGATCACTGCACTCATAAACCAGATATTGTGGCGCTATCGAAAGGTCTCACGGCTGGTGTAATGGCGATGGGATTAACGGTTGCCTCAGAGGAGATTTATGAAGGTTTTTTGTCGGATGATAAAGGGAAGGCATTCTTGCATGGACACTCATTCACGGCGAATCCAATCGCATGTGCTGTAGCTTGTGCCAATTTGGATCTTTTTGAAGAGGAGAAAACCATTCAAGGAATCAAGGAATTGGTTAGCTGGGGAGCGGCGTTTAAGAGTAAATTGGAAGGACTGAAAACCGTTCGAAATGCTCGACAATCGGGAACTATTGTTGCTTTTGAAGTGAATACAGGAAATGAGGACACTTATTTTTCTGATGTGCGGGAACGAGCATATACCTATTTCCTTGAACACGGAATATTGCTTCGACCTCTCGGGAACACCATTTTTGTCAATCCACCTTATTCAATTTCGAAAGCAGAATATACACACCTTGAAGATACAATTGTGCGGTTTTTGCAAACATTGTAGCGGTTTTGTTTTCTAGTGTTATGTCGAAATACGTGTAGTTTTTGAAAAACGTTCACTGCGAATGAGGATAGGTTAATTCATCCAATGTTCGTAGTAGGATTTTTTTGTACGATACATTCATTATTAGTAGCTTTGTGATCAACCAACTAGCTACTATTTAAAATGATCGGAAAAAATTCGTTTTTTACTCTACTGTTTGCGCTATGCGCTTATGTTTCACATGCTCAATTGGATGACTTGCATTACATTCCCCCAATGCACAGTTTCAATACCGCTATTGACATTGGAGATCATGTTTTGTATATCTCTACCCCAGAAATCAACCCTGTGAATTATAGCATCGAGGATGGTGCTGGAAATGTTTTGCAGGCGGGAACGGTTTCGAATGCGCTTCCTGTGACGTATAGTCTAACAGGAACGAATACAGACTTTGATGTGCTAGAAGCTGATTTGAATACGGTTTTGCCAGATCGAGGTCTGATTGTCTCAGCATCCGATTCGGTGTATGCAAATATTCGTATGCGCGGAGGAACGGCACAAGCAGCAAGTATCACGGCGAAAGGTCGTGTGGCTGCGGGGAACGATTTTAGAATCTTTACAGCTCCCTTGCAAGCGGCAAACTCATACAGAAACCACGTCGTAGGTTTGATGGCAACACAAAACGGTACAGTGGTAAATATCGACCTGACA
>JBFHGY010000211.1:0-5659 GCA_041582905.1 Crocinitomicaceae bacterium
ATAAATTGTGCTTTCGGATTCATTTCGGATAAGACGGATTTGGACGCAACACCAGGATTTAGCCAAAATTGTGTCGAGCGGTTATCTGCTACCACTTTTTCAATCGGAAGGAAAATACTTCCTGTTCCTTTACTGGATTCGTAAACGTAGTTTGAGCCAGCATCACGGAATAAAATGGCCATGTAGCTTTCACCAGCTGGAGCCGTCCATTGATCACTGTAGAAGTTCCCACTGATCACACTTGGATGGTCGTTCAAGTCACGAATTTTCCATTTCAAATCTTCGTAATTCGTTTTAATCTCGTTGAAGACGAATTGCGCTTTTTCCGGCTTGTCGATGAGAATTCCCAATAATTTGATCCATTCCGCACGACCTAATGGATGAGTTTCCCGCCACTCATAGTTCGGAATACTTTGAATCCCTAGCTTTCGCAATTTTCCTTCACCGTCGAATTCAGAACCGAATCCACTGTAAATGATCAATTTGGTCGAGGATTTCACAATTTTTTCAATCGGAACATTCGTTTCATCCCCAAACTGACTGACTTGTTTGTTCTTAAATCGTTCTTTGATAATAGGGGAGTGCACGTAATCGATGTTGGAAATTCCCGTGATGGCATCCAGAGCATCGAGTTTGGAGAGCATTCCCACGGACGTCTGCGAGAGCACTGCCAAGTTTTTCATGGGAAGGTGAATGATGTTGTCTCCTTTTTTCGAGTGATCGTAGGTCAGTTCATACGTCGATTCCACTTCGTGAGAATTCGGATCAATTAATTCCAGGCGGTACCCACCTTTGATGCTATGCACGAGAAAATTTTCAGCGAATTCGATGGTAACTGTGGCAGGCGTTGCCTCTTTTTTAGAAATGAGCTCTTGCTGAGACAATTCATCTTGTTTCGGTTGTGGTTCACTCTGACAAGCGGTCATCAACAGCACACATGCAAAAAGAAAAAGCATTCGTTTCATGGAACAAAGATAACAACCGCGCCTTATTTTGCGGGGTATTCTTCGTCGATGAGCTCAGAATGTTCGATCTGAGTAGTTCTTTTGTCTTTTCTCACCTTAAAAAAAGTGTAGGAAAGGGCGATGATGAGCCACGTGATGGCGCAATCCAGTAGCAACTCTTTTCCATTCCATCCAGCGAACGGATAGCCGTCAGCCCCCATGAAATCTTGTTTGTAATAAGTGAACGGAAATCCCACTTCTGTGGTGTAAACGTAGTGTCGCGAATCAGTTTCCGGATTGAATGGATGTAGATCGAAGATGAAGGTTAGGAAGGAAATGGAGAAAAAGACGAGCATGGACAATATTGTCCCAATGGCGAAGTGAAGTAGGAGGCGAAGGGTGGGGTGTTTCATGATGGTGAGGTGAGTTGGGCAAAATCCTATACTAGCATTCGTTAATTAACTTAATTCGGCATTGAACTTCTCAAGTTGCTTTTCCATTGAATTGAGATGAGATTGAAAATAAGAAGAAAATACGCTCTTCACTCCATCTCTGCCAACAACAAAGTAAGTAGTCATTTTTTCCTTTTCTTTCACTTTTCCTAATCCCAGAAGAGTCCTAAACTGAACGAATCTGTGATATCCAACAATGAACATCTCGTCATTATCATCAGATGTGGCGTATAAGGAAACCCAAAGAAGTATGTTGGAGTTAGGCTCGTAGACATTGATCGTTGGTGGGGCTGGGTAATTTGACCATTCAATGTTTTCGAAAAGGTCAATAAATTCTTTTTCGCTCGTCCATTTTTTTTGCGTCGTTTCACCTTTTGAATTCTCCGAATCTAGTGGTGTGTATATGTCGAATTGAAATCTCAAAGTAGTGTTGGTTTGTGTTATTGGTTTCAAGCCACGCTTTTGTGTACTTCAAAATAATGAATTTCACGCATGTAATGCTACTAAAGTTGTGTTCTTTTTGATCGTTGAAAGATTCTGAAAGCAACGAACATTAAGATGGTGTTTACACTGAACAGAAGTCCAATTTTTCCTAATAAATAGACGTGCTTATTCGTATATCTTAGACCAAATGTTGTTTCTAGAAAGCCTGAAGTGTAGAACCAAATTAAACCGATTGCAATCAATATTGCTACTAGGGCAAATTTATGAATGGGAATCAAATATCCTAGAAGCATTCCTAACACTAAAAACATCAAAATGTAAAGAGGGTTTAGATGAATCACCATGGCATCCTCAATATACTTCTGTTGTTGATTTTGTAGTTCTTCAATAAGACGTCCCAGGTTTGGCGAATCATTTTCAGTTAGCTTTTGTTTATACTGACTTGTTTGAACTTCAAGTGTGTCAACTTTTTCATGAAGTGTACTTAAATTGTCTCCTTTCATTAAATCGTAGGTGTTAGACCTAGGATTTAGCGCTTCTCCGGGTTGAAGTTGCTGTACGTCAAAAATCATCGCATAGAATCTCCGCGAACTGGGTTCTTCTATGTATGCAAAATAGGTCCAGAGAACAACTCCTAAGGGAAGGATTACAAATAGATCTCGCTTTAATGAAGCTAGTAGATGGATTCGATTAAGTCGTACAAATCTATAGACGAACGCTCCAGAGAAGAAAAACAGAGGAATTAACAGTTCCGATAACATGGAAAGAACAGAATATGCAGAAATTGTAAGGTGTTGTACGACTGTAAGAGATTTCGGGAATACGTCAACGCCATATCGATAGTAGAATAAACTGACGACATATATGCAAAGAAGGATAAAAATAACCGCCAAATATTTTAGCCAAAGAATTGAGGCTAGAGAAGTTTTCTCTTGAGACGCATTGTTTTGGGGAGAACTTGACATAGCGTTGTTTTGATGGTTTTATGATTGTTTTATCATTCTATAAATCGTTTTCGTTTTATCACCTTCCTTTTCAAATAGACCGATCTCAACACCTTGTTTTAAATCTCGACTGGCAGTTGCAGAAGAAATATCCTTGAAGACATTCATGTAATCTTTCCGACTGAATTCAGATGGATTTATTTCATGAAAATAGGTCAATCGATCTTTCGTACTCATTGTTCGACTTTTGACATCAAGCATGTCGTGCAGAGAGTCATTTATGACATTGAGCATGTATTCGATAAAGGGTGTTGAGTTTCCAGACTTATCACTATTCGCAAGAGCGAGGTAGTATTCACTTTGTGTTTTATGAATGATATTTTCGAATGGAATAAACTCAAAAATAGGGTATTCCTTTATGAGTATTAACGTTTGCCATAAACGTCCCATTCTGCCGTTTCCATCAATGAAAGGGTGAATGAACTCCATTTCATAGTGAAAAACACAACTCTTAATGAGTGTGATTTCTTTGGATGTTTTAAGGTAAGTGAACAGGTCGTTCATAAGGTGCGGCACATTCTGAGCTGGCGGTGCCATGTGTGCAATTTTATTTCCCGCCATAATACCAACACCTTTTTTGCGAAATTTCCCATTATCTGGAACTAGACCTTGCATGAGAATTGCATGGGCATCGAGAAATGATTTGACTGAGTAAGGATTAAATGCTCTGAGCTGATTGTACACGTTTATGGCATTCACTACTTCATTAACATCCTTCTCTGGACCGATTACCCTTTTTTCTTCAATTAATGCAGTGATTTGTTCCTCTGTGAGAGTGTTTCCTTCAATGCTTAGGGAAGAGTGAATCGTCTTTATCCTATTTTCTTTTCGAAGTTTTGGAGAAGGTTTATCCAGTAGTCGTGCATTTATCTGACCTATCTTCTCCGAAACAGAAGCGATTAGGCGAAGTATTTCTGGAGTTATTTGATAAGGAGGATTCATTTATTGATAGTATCATTTGATACTATCAAAGGTAAGAGAAAATAATGTATTTGCAGGTGAAGTTGTTTTGTTCTTTATCACGGAAGAGCTACGCTGTCGTGCGAAAATCGTTAAATAGGGGATTAGAGGCATGAAGCATAAGGCGATCTAGGCTAGTAACCTTCATTTTCTAGGGTCTTTGTATTTGTATACGTCCATTAGATTAATTTCAAGTTGTGCTGTCTCGTATTCATCTTGTCGACTACGAACATAGGTGTGCACATAATTATTTGGGAGCGGGGAGAGCCATTTCCAATCTCCTTGAATTATTTCACCTGTACTTTTTTCAATCAAATACTCCTGCCCATTACATTCTATCAAAATGAAGTATTCTTCGTCTTCAAACAAATTTGAATTACACCCACTACCAGTATCAAGGTACATTACAACTTCGTTCGTGGATTGATCGTTTAAAGTAACGACTAGTTTTTTTTCATGGTCAACCAAAAAGGGATGTTTGTTCGTCTTAAGGATTTTTATATCGCTTGCCGTTATATTTTCTGTTCCAGTGTTGCAGCTATTTATCAAGAGAGCGATAAAGATTAGTACTATGGTTA
The DNA here is from genome assembly GCA_041582905.1 of Crocinitomicaceae bacterium. GTDB lineage: Bacteria > Bacteroidota > Bacteroidia > Flavobacteriales_D > Crocinitomicaceae > UBA4466. Next base: position 4,383 of record JBFHGY010000211.1, read on the forward strand.
CGCTAGCTTTCATAGTTATTAACTAGTTTTTATACCCTTAAAATAACCTTTATCCTTCCAATAGGAATATTAATAACACTTTTTCCCAACCTCCACAACCAAAAAAGCCCCCGAAATCGGAGGCTTTTAGTTCACTTATTGAAAACGTCTAATTCCCAACGCGGTCCGCTTGCTCTTGTGCTTTTTTCATAATCGCATCGGCCTTTGCCTCTCCTTCTTGTTCAATTTTCTGTGCCTTTTTCTCGGCTTCGTCCTTCAATTTTTTTGCAGCTAATTCAGCGGCTTTTTTCTTGATCGGATTACTTCCGGCTTCAGCAATTAAATCGGCGGCTTGTTTGTCGGCTTCGGCGCGAACGGCATCTGCGGCCTTCTTTGCTTGAGCTTTCACCTTGTTGGCCTCGATTTGTGCCTTGTCCATGATTTCCTTTTTCTTCGCCGCCAAATCTTCTTTGACCTCGTCGACTTTATCATTAACCAAAGTGGTAATCGTATCTTTTACCGTTTCCGTTACGCTGTTGATTAAGTCGTCTTTGAAATCGCCTGTGGCTTTCATAATTTGCTCTTTGAAGTCGGTGGTAATCTTTGGATTTTTGTAGAATCCTTCCACTTTTACATTCACAGGAATGACATCTGGCAACGAACCAACATCGAGTTTTGGACTCAAGGCTTGTAGTTTCGACATGGCATCTTCCACGACTTTGATCATTTCGGCTGGGATTTGCTCTTTGGGAACATTCATTGCCATGTCGTAGTTCAAATTGCGATCGAGTGTGCTGTATCCTGAAACTTTCGATGGAATCGATCCCATTTTAATGTCGAATGGATCCAATTCAATTTTACCGTCTTTCACCTTGAAGTTCGTGTAGAAGTTTTTCAAGGTTTGGTTGTCGAACGATTTCAATTTTGTTTTGTCTGCAATCTTGTTGAAGAGATCAAACCCTTCCAAGGAAATGCTGCTCGAACTGATGTCTCCAATACATGAAATAGAGGAGAGGATCGGTGCAAAATCTGGAGTGATTCCCGTTTTCATATCGAAATCAGAAGAGATTTTTCCTTGTGCGTATTTCGTAATTGGTGCTAATTTCTCCACCGTAATGAAGTTTTGTGCCAATTCGTTAATGTCGATTTGCTTCAAACTGTAGGCGAAGTCAACAACGGGTTTGCTGTGGTTTTGCGTGTTGTAGCTTCCTTTCAATCCTACGGTTCCTCCCATCGCATTGAGACTCAAATTGTCTAACGTAGCGATTTCGTTGTTTAAGCCAACACCTCCGCGAATA
>JBFHGY010000212.1:0-5653 GCA_041582905.1 Crocinitomicaceae bacterium
CAACAGGTGGAGTGGTGTATCCACAGTAATGACATTTAAGTTGATTACTCAGTTTATGATAGGTCAATGAAACGTCACATCGAATACAGGAAGGAGTCCAATTACAGACCTCGCACATCCAAAGTGGCGTGTATCCTCTGCGGTTTTGAAATAAAATGACTTGCTCACCCAAATTCAATGCTTCTCGGACATGTTCAATCAAGAATGAACTAAAATCCGATTGCATACTCTTTTGCTTTCGTTCTTTACGCAAGTTGGCACACTGAATTTCGGGTAGTTGAATGGCTCCAAAGCGATCATGTAATTCAACGAGTTTGTACTTTTCTGTCTTGGCGTTGTAGTAACTCTCCATGGCAGGCGTAGCCGAACCTAAGAGAATTTTCGCTTTGTGAAGATGTGCTAAAACAATGGCGCAATCCCGAGCGTTGTAACGCGGAGAAGGATCGTACTGCTTGAAACTGGATTCATGCTCTTCATCAACCACAATGAGTCCCAAATCTTGAAATGGCAAGAAGATGGAAGAGCGCGCTCCCAAAACAATCCGGAATCGATTTGGGTCGTTGTTCAATACGTGGTTCCAGATTTCTACGCGCTCGTTTTGGTTAAATTTTGAGTGATAAACCCCAACTTGCTCACCGAAATACGCCGAAAGTCGTTGAATCAATTGAGTGGTTAGTGCAATTTCAGGGAGAAGAAACAAAATTTGCTTTCCCATATCCAATTGCTCTTGAATCAGCTGAACATAAATTTCTGTTTTTCCTGATCCCGTCACTCCGTGTAACAACACCACTTTTTCTTCTTCAAATCCTTGATGAATTTCACTGAGTGCATTTTGCTGAGAAGGGGAAAGTGGTTTGAAACTTTCTCCGTCATCATAGTTCGTTTGAAAGCGCGATATTTCGTAGCGCTCCTGAAGGACAATCCCGTGTTGTTCGAGTGTGTTCAGTGATGAGGGAGAAACGCCTTCATCGTATAAGGTCTTTCTCAGAATAGGAGTCATTTCTCCGTCTCGAATCTGCCCATGATGCAACATGGATAGAATCGCTTCGAGTTGTTTGGCTTTACTTTTCACCGTTTCGATCTCCTGAATGTAGTCGGAGAGAACGTTTTCCTGACGGAAATGCTCGCTAAAACGGACAAAAATGGCTGTTTTCGGGACAAATTTATCGTTCAACTCTTCGATCGAAATAATGGCTTTCTTCTCAATCAACGACTTAATAATGGGCTGAATCGTTTTTATTCCGACGAGCTCAGCAATCTCTTTCAAGTCCATTTTGTCGCGGAGTTCCAGAGCCAACACAATATCGTGTTCTCGCTCTGTTAAAAACTTCGGGTCGATCGTATAATCAGGGTGAAGTACCACTTGTGTTTCGCTTGCCAATTTAAAATTGGAAGGAAGTGCGGCGTTCATAACATCACCGATAGGGGCCATGTAATAATTCGAAATCCACTTCCAGAAAGTATACTGCTTCGGTGTAATGATGGGGCGATCATCTAGCAACGATTCAATGTACTTTGACTGATACGTTGTGGGGATGTCCTCGTGAATCCGCGTAATGATACCCGTATTCAACTTGTTTCTTCCAAAAGGAACAACCACGCGGGCTCCATTAAATATGGCATCGTTCAGTTCAAATGGAACACGATACGTGAATTCATTTCTGATGGGAACTGGTAAGATGACATCGACAAAAAGGGTCTTTCTTTCGGCCATGCATCAAAGGTAAGAACTTTAACCGATCTTAATTACAAACGTATGATTCTGGTGCTATATAATCTTGCGGGTGATTACTACAGAAGAAGTAAGGTCCGGTTATTGGCCCGATACACAATTCTTGCGTACTCTTTTGATCCAACGATCGGATGTAAGAAGAACCACCTGTTATGAAGAACGGCTTTTCAATCGTTAAGGTTTGTCGTGATGAGAAAATCCCGATAACCGTATGATCGTTTGTTGCTGTCAAGTTGGTAAATGTTGGCTTCGTTTGTGCCAAACTACTACTTGGTTGGTTCACAAGAATGTAATTGAACAACTCTTCAGCACCTCCAGTAATTTCTACTTCAAATGAAACAAATGTACGTCTGTCAACCGCAGGGTCTCCACTCTCACATGAAGTCTTCATGAGGTTGTAGAAAGTTTGCCCCGATCCTACGAAAGTCAATGATGAATTCGGAGTAGTCTCTTTCTCACCTAAATTCCATGAAACGGTCTTGTCGACATAGGTAGAACCTGTCCAATCGCGGTAGTTCGTTTTTACTTTGGTATTCACTAAGTAAGAATTACCTGATCCCACAGCAATAGATGTTGCTCGGTATTCACCAGGGTTTGTTGCAAATTGGAAGCGAGTTGATTGGCTTGACATAGATGATGTTAATCCAGAAACGATTCCTGTTTCCCCTGTCACTTCGAATTGACCATTATTTACATCGATGTGCAATTTGTAAACGGCATTATCTACGAGAGGATCAGAAGGAGGTGTTTCGAAGAAGTAAAGAATCTGCTCAGGGGCGTAAAAAATCCCATTTTCATCTTTATTATCAACAAGTGTATCTTCTAATGTCCATGTGCGTTGTAAAATTCCACCCACGCGCTCTTCAACGGTTACAACTAAATTGTCGAAGTAGTTTGAGTCAGGAATTGCTGCAATTTCGATTGAGTTACCAGGTCCGATGAACGCACGATTGATTTTAATCATGTGTACCGAATCTGCTTTATCCAAGATTCCGTAAACGATGGCTGTTTCTTCAAATTCACCGATTAAATCGACATCTTCTTTACACGATTGAAATGCTAAAACAGATGTCAGAATCAGAAGAGCGGATAAGTATTTTTTCATGTTTGATAATTGTATCCTTCAAAGATATGAATTAAAGACAGAGGTACAAAGTATTTCACTCATTGAGATGAGCAGGTAACAGGCTCAAAACAACAGGTTGCACTTTTTTAGTCTTTCACTTTGTTCATTCCCATGGCACGCAACATCCAATTTGGAAGATGTTTACCGGGGTTTCGATTTTTTAAATGGATGTACCAACCCAACTTTTTCATTACGGGAACTTTGTGCGTTTCGACAAATTCAATCCAAGCTCCATCAGGATCTTCGATGTAAGAGAAACGTCCTCCAGCTTCTCCCATGTCGAAGGTATCAGCGCTATCAACGGTAAATGGAAATCCTTTTTCTTCGCATTCTTTTTGCAACGCATCCATTCCCTGTACATCAAAACACAAGTGAATGAATCCCCAGTCACCCCAGAAACGATTTTCGAAAATGCGTTGGCAGTCTGAACGTTCCAATGACTGAATCAATTCAATTTTCGTTGGTCCTAGAAGTTTTGCGAATGGACCTTTACGTGGTGCTTTGTGTGATAAAAGTACACGACGGAAGATTCCTTTTCCTCCTGGTAGGTGAGAAAGATCATCGAAAGTTCCAGTTTCATCGTACTCAACCGTTTCATATCCCAAAATATCTTGGTAAAGCACAAGCGATTTTTCGATGTCGCTAACTCCAATCATAGATCCTGCAACCGTTCCGCATTTAGAAGGATGTCCAGTATCGCGGAACCATCCATCTCCTTCCACTATATGGAAAATGTTTCCGTTCGGATCTTTCACAAAAAAGGTCAATTTTCCATCAGGTCCTTCAGATAAATCGCCTTGAATATCGGCTCCGTTCGCTTTAAAGTAATCATACGATGCTTTTACATCACGTGATTTAATGCGACACGAGTACAGTCCAAAATCACCCAATTGAATTTCGAATTCTGACTTCTCTGTATTTCGAGACGTAAATTGCCAGATTTCAAATCCACCACCACCGTCCATGCTCAAAGCAAGTGTAGCTGTGCGTGAATGTACTTTTCCACCTGTGTATCGAGTCATTAAGGGAGCTTCGGCCGCCTCTTCAAAAACGCGAACATTTGCACCGAAAAATGTTCGATACCATTTCCAAACTTTTTGAACATCGGGAACACCAATTCCCATTTGCTGAATACCACAGATGATTTTTTCCATACTAATTGAATTGGGCGCAAAGATAATATTCTTCTCTCTAAATCAGATGTGTCGCGGAAATATCATCGAATTGCTCGATCGTTGAAGAGCACATATCCAAAGGATATTTGAAAAGATAAAGGCGCAACTTGTTCAGGGAAGTAATTGAGCGTGGCTCGAATAGGTCCAAGAAAACTTTGGTAAATGAGCGAGGCAGATGCCATGAAACTTCTTCCTTCAAAGTAGTCGGAATACACCAAAGAACCATTGTTCGTTTGGATCACGCGTAAAATAGGTTGATAAAAGAACCCATCTAATCGCACGTCGATATTCTTACGTATTGTTCCAATAATATTGATTCCCAATCCTCCGAATTGAACCGAGCGATATTCCGGTAAAAAGAACGTTTGTGCATCTGGAATCGGTGCGTACTCTGTTTGAAAAAGGGTAGTAGCGGTGTAGTTGGCAAAAAGCGTGCGTGTGTTGTACACCAATCGACCGTTTAACCCCAAGTGAAAGTGAGGTTTATCTACAACAAAACTCTGGTACTTTAGATCAAGATTGAGCCATGAGTGGTTTTGAACGACATCGTAGTTTTGAAAAGAGGTCGTCCCTGGAATACTGTGTTCCGTTCCTAAATTATAGCGTGCTTTGAACTCTAAAAAATGTCCGCTCGATGCAAATTGTTTTCGGTTTAAGGAGTTTTTCTGAAAGCTGAAACTAGTAGAGAAACCATTAAACTTTGTGAGATCGGCAGTGTCTTTTGCTGTAAAGTTGTCGGTTTGATAGTATTCGTCTTCGAGAGAGAAAAAACGAGCATCGACAGTTGTTTTTACCGTGTTTCCAACAGGGAAGTCAACTTCAAGTCCACCATACATCTCATTTTGGACAAGGAATGAGGGGCGGACATCCTCAAAAAATGTAGCGAAGCTTCGGAAGTAATCCCATCGATTGAGTACGAAATATCCTGTCGTCGAAATGGGCATTACGGCAGGGAATTCAATGGTGAGATCTGCTTTGGCAGAGCCATAGAATTTACCGAAGTACGATTCAACATGCGATTTCGTGATGATCTTTCCGATGGTTTGATACGTCAATCCGAAGTATCCTGTGTTTACAGGGCGAGAGGAAACGTGACCTCCGACATCTAATTTAAAATCCTTTGCTTTTTGGATATTGAGTGCCAAGTTGTGCGTTCCGTCTCTTTTCTTTTCGAATCGAGGATAAATGAAATCAACCTGAGGTGTCGCATACAAACGGAAATAACGTTTTTCCAATTCTTCAACACCTAACTTTTCCGGCTTTTTTGATTTAATCATCGAGAGGCGTGTGTAGCGCAATTCTTTCTCTCCTGTTTTGGTAGAAACAGAGGTAACTTGTATCGGCTCAATCTTCTCTCTAAACTGCTGACGTCGTGCACGAAGTTCTTCCGCATTCGTTCTTCGAGCGATTTGCATTTTCAATGTATCCATACTCGCCATCGCCGAATTATACCCGTCTTGAATGGCTTGCTTTACGCCAGAAAAATCAAAGGTGGACACATCGGTGTCAGGTTTAATAATGTATCCTTCCTGACAAGGCAAAGTGAAATCAGAATTGGTAACCAGCATGTGTGTTACTTGTCCAATTAGGTCGTCTTGATCTGGTGGAGGTTGGTTGTAC
>JBFHGY010000213.1:0-5637 GCA_041582905.1 Crocinitomicaceae bacterium
AATATCGATGGATCAACTTTCAAGCAATTAAATTTGGATGGTGAAACAGGAAATGGAGACATTTTCAGAATGGGATGGAGTGCTGATTATCCAAATCCAGAGAACTTTTTGATGAACTTCTATGGTAAGTTTGTTCCTGAAGATTCTACGGAGCGATCGGCCATCAATAAATCCAGGTATCAAAATCCGATTTTTGATGAGTTCTATACCAAAGCCAGACAAGCCTCGAAAGTGACAGATCAATTGAAATACTTCAATCAAGCGGAAATTGCCTTGATGGATAATCCGCCGATTGTTCCTCTTTGGTACACCGGAGACATTGAAATCACGTACTCACGCGTACGCAACTTCCATTTTAACGCGATCAATATTTTTGATTTTACTCGAGTCTATTTGAAAGAATGGACGGAAGAAGAATACAAAGAACACATGGCTCAGAAAAAGGGCTAAATCTTACTACTTATGGTCAAAATTAGTACACTTTTAGCATTGCTTTTTGTTGTTGTATCATCAACTAGCTTTGCTCAACAACCTACTCAAACCGTCCGTGGACAAGTAATAGATGCTGAAACAAGGTATCCGTTATATGGTGCTAGGGTTGACATTTTTACGAACGATACAACACTCACATTAAGAACACGGTCGGATGAAGATGGTTTTTTTGTGATTGGAGATGTGCCGGTTGGAAAGCATCAATTGAGAGTGGGAGTGATGTCTTATGACGTATACACGATTACGATTGAAGTAAACTCAGGAAAAGAATTGGTGGTTGAGTTGCCTATGCAACAAGCTTTCCAAGAAAAGGAAGAAGTAGTAGTATCTGGCTCTAAAAAAGGCGAAACGATCAACGAGATGGCCTTACTTTCAGCACAACAGTTTAGTGTGGCAGAAACGGATCGATATCCTGGTTCTCGTTCAGACCCCGCGCGAATGGCTTCAAACTTTGCCGGAGTTGGAGGAGCCGACGATTCTCGAAATGACATCGTCATCCGTGGAAATTCACCTTTGGGTGTAGTTTGGAAAGTAGAAGGAATTGATATTCCGAACCCCTCACACTTCGCCATTTCAGGAAGTACAGGTGGACCTGTTTCCATTTTGAACAATAAAATTCTCGCCAACTCGGATTTCTTCATGAGTGCATTTCCTGCAGAATATGGGAACTCTACCTCAGGGGTATTTGATTTGAAACTGCGCAATGGAAACAGTAAGCAACACGAATTTACAGGACAGTTTGGTTTCCTCGGAACGGAAGTAATGGCGGAAGGACCTCTCAACAAAAGTGGCTCCGCTAGTTATTTGGCAATGGGACGTTATTCCACCTTGAGTTTGTTCAAGGCAATTGGAGTTCAGTTGGGAACGGATGCGGTTCCCTTGTACGGTGATGGTGCCTTCAAATTGAATTGGAGACTCAAAAATGGAGGTGCGCTTTCCCTGTTTGCTATCGGTGGAGCCAGCACAATTGACATTGTCATTTCAGAGCAAACAGGAGATACTGAAGAAGTGTATGGAGAAGGTGATCGCGATCAATACTTTGGAACGTCAATGGTTGTTTCTGGATTGAGTTTGAAGAAGCCGTTGAATGAAAAAACGTATGTGGCGGCAACGGTCGCATATTCGTTTGAAGAGCAGCACTCAAAACATGATTATCTGATTCGCTCGTATGATACAACGACCAATACGATTTCTATCGATTCGATGTACCAATTAATGGGGTATCAGTTTAAAATTGGTAAAGCTTCGGCATTTTTTAGTGTCAACCATAAGTTGAATAGAAAGCATTTGATCAAGGCAGGGATTAATGTTGACGCCTACTTTTTCAACATGACCGATTCTGCGTTGAATGTAAATCATACGGCCTTCGTTAATCGTTGGGATTACATCGGGAACGCCTTCTTGATTCAACCCTTTGTTCAATGGAAATGGCGTCCAACGAAAAACATGGCGTTTACGGCAGGACTACATTCACAGTATTTCACGCAAGGCAATGCCATCAGCTATGCTGAGCCACGAATTGGTTGGCGTTTGAACATGAAGGGAAATCAAGCGATTTTTGCTGGAGGTGGAATGCACAGTCAAGCACAACCGATGTATACCTATTTCTATCATCAGTGGGATGGAAATGGGAATAAGGTCTACCAGAATGATGACATGGGCTTCTCCAGAAGTATCCATACGGGATTGGGATATGAAAAATCGTTTAAGAAAAGCTTGAATGTGAAAACAGAGGCATACTATCAGTATTTGTATGATATTCCAGTGACTGCTGCACCTTCGTCTGTATCAATGATTAACATCGGAAGTGGCTTTGCACGTTTTTTCCCAGACGATTTGATGAACACAGGAGATGGTTACAACTACGGAATCGAGTTGACGATACAAAAGTACTTTGACAAATCGTTCTTCTTCCTCATTTCTGCGACTGCATACGATTCGAAGTACCGAGGAAGCGACGGTGTGTTGAGAAATACGTCCTATAATGGAAATTACATTGCGAATTTCTTAGGAGGAAAAGAGTTCAAGTTGTCACCACGTCAAACGATTGGCATTGGAGCAAAAGTGACCGTAGCAGGAGGGAAACGTTATGGCTACGTAGATGTCACTCAAACGAGTATCTTGAATGAAATCGTGTACAAAGATTCTTTGTTCAATGAGCGTCAGTTTAGAGATTATTTCCGTGCAGATTTGAAGATCAACTGGAAATTAAACACCGAAAGAGTAACGCATGAAATTGGTCTGGATTTAGTAAATATCCTCAATACGGAAAACTTATTGAGTTTGACCTATGCGCCGAACTTGGCAGATCCATCTCAGGAACCAGTAGCTGAGCGTACACAACTCGGTTTCTTACCTATTTTCTATTACAAGATTGATTTTAAAGTCGCAGGAGGAAAGCGGTAGCGAAAACAAGAAGGCTGAGGTTCTCGAAGCCTGACTTTGTATACCAGATTATAGGGCAGCGGATTTTGGACTTCGAGAGCCTCAGTCCTCTGATTTGAGTATTCATTGCGTCTTTTTCGAACTCGTCCGTCTATCAAAGAAAAAACATGAATACAACACAGATCTGGAAAGAGTTTAGTGAAGAGTTAAGGGGCTTCATCACATCCAGAGTGAACAATCATGATATCGCAGAAGACATTTTGCAGGATGTTTTTGTGAAGATTCATAGAAAAGCTAGTGATCTTTCAGACAGTAATAAATTAATCAGTTGGATTTATCAAATCACACGAAATACCATCATCGATTATTACCGAAAGAAAAAATTGACCTTAAACATGTCGTTCATTCCTGAGGAATTAGAGGAGACTGATGCCGGCTTGAATCCTCAATTCATTAAATGCTTGATACCTTTTATTGATCGGTTACCCAATATATATCGCGAGGCCCTCAATAAAACGATCTACGGAGATTTATCTCAAAAGGAATGCGCGGAAGAATTGGGAATCACTTACACTGCATTTAAATCGCGAGTTCAAAGGGCTCGACAAAAACTTAAGTCATTGTTTACACAATGCTGCAACATTCAGTCTGACAAGTACGGAAATATTGTCTCTTCAACGGTTGATAATTGTTCTTGCTAAATCTTGCGTCCTTTTTGGTTCTCTCCGTCTATAAGGGTGATAGTAATCATTAAAACATAACAAGATGGAAAATCACAAAGGATGCTGTACCGATCAGAATTGTCAATGCACATGTCAGTGCAATTGTAACTGCCAAGGCAACACTGAGAGTTGCTGTTAGGGTTGGAAGAAAGAAGAAACGGGCTGTCTCGGTTAAGAGACAGCCCGTTTTTTAGTTGCAAGGTCTTATCAACCTTTATTCGTTTTGAAACAATTACTGCTTCACAACTCTTTGTACTGTTTGAATTGAATCGGATGTTACTCTGAATAAGTAAACACCGCTTTCGAACAATGTCATATCTACAGAATCACCTGAGTTGATTGTCAATTGATCAATCAATTTTCCGTTGATATCCATGATTGTCAATTCTGCTTGCGCATCTTCAAACGTAATGTAAACATTGTTGCTTGTTGGGTTCGGAACAATTGATACTGTTTCGAAATCCGTTGCATCCAATCCTACGTTGTCAATCAAGTAACAAGCAGAAGTGTCAACACATGTGTTTTCAACAACACGCAATGCATAGTTACCATTTGTTGCAGGTGAGAATGATTGTCCATTCTCTCCAGGAATAACTGCAAAACTATCGTCACAATCCAACCAGCTAAGTGTAATACCAGCTCCTATTGTAATGTCAGCAGTAAGTGTTGCTCCTGAAACAGTTACACCGGTGTTTGGCGTAGTGATCGTCAAATCTAATGTTACAATCGAATCACATCCAGCAGCGTTCACCAATGTGTCAGTTGCCGTGTTGTTAGATGCTGTGTACGTTACACCATCAATCCATGTGTAAGAATCACACGCAGAAATAACGTCTGTTCCGAACGTTGGAGTTGTAATCGTCAAATCCAATGTTACAATCGAATCACACCCAGCAGCGTTCACCAATGTATCGGTTGCCGTGTTGTTAGATGCTGTGTACGTTACACCGTCAATCCATGTGTATGATTCACACGCTGAAATAACGTCTGTTCCGAACGTTGGAGTTGTAATCGTCAAATCCAATGTTACGATAGAATCACATCCAGCAGCGTTCACCAATGTGTCGGTTGCCGTGTTGTTAGATGCCGTGTACGTTACACCGTCAATCCATGTGTATGATTCACACGCAGAAATAACATCTGTACCTGTAGTTGTCAAGATTGTCAAGTCCAATGTTACAATCGAATCACATCCAGCAGCATTCACCAATGTGTCAGTTGCCGTGTTGTTAGACGCTGTGTACGTTACACCGTCAATCCATGTGTATGAATCACAAGCTGAAATAACATCCGTTCCGAAAGTCGGAGTCAAGATTGTCAAATCCAATGTTACAATCGAATCACATCCAGCAGCGTTCGTCAATGTATGCGTCGCTGTGTTGTTGTTAGATGTGTATGTGTTTCCGTCAATCCAAGTTAATGACTCACATACAGTTTGAACATCTGTTGAGTATTCTGGCAAACACAATGCGGTTACTTCAAAGTTATCAATGAAGACATTGTTATCTACTGTAAGGTTTAATGTTGAAGCGGCATACAATCCGAACTTCACAACTCCTGTGTAAGCAGAAAGATCGATGTATGTGTGATCTCCAGTGTTAGAAGGTTCTGAACCTGCTGTATACGTTTGAAGAATATTCGCATTCGACCATGTTGCACCGTTATCCGTTGAGATGACGATTGCCAATGAATCATCCGCATCCATAGTTGTTGCAGCAGTACCAGAGAATGTCGTCAATGCGATATCATACTCTAATTGGAATGGACCTCCTGTAAGATCAATAGAAGGTGAAATCAACCACTCATCTTGGTTTGTTGTCCAAATGTTGATTCGAGCTGATCCTGTTGTACCAGCGTTCGCAAATCCGTCAGACATCCAAGCAGAAAGTCCTGGTGTAAGAACAGATGAAGGTGTCAATAATCCTTGTGCTTCTTCCCAACATTCTGGAACGTATGTTGCGAAATCTTGAAGGTAGTCTGGAATGTATGTAGCACACAAAGTAGTGAAGGACACTGGTCCAACCCATCCTGTAGTGTC
>JBFHGY010000214.1:0-5636 GCA_041582905.1 Crocinitomicaceae bacterium
AGTGATTTCTTATCTGACTTGGTTCGTTCTGGCGCATTTAACAGTTACTCGTTGACTTATGTAGATGAAAATCGCGAAAAAATTCTTCAGGACTACCCTACTTTTGCTGATTTCAAGAAAACATTCGAAATAGACAAGAAATTCATGAAGGAATTCTTGGATTATGCACAAGAAGAAGATGAAGAATTGGAAATCGACGATGACGAACTAAAAATCAGTGAGTCACTCATCAAACTGAGAATAAAAGCACTGATCGCTCAGAATATTTGGGGATACAACGAGTTCTATCAAGTGTACAATGACTCGAATGAAATCCTTCAAAAGGCGATTGAAGTAATCGAATCCGATGATTACGAAAAGGCGCTTCAAGCCAAGAATTAATCGATCTATTTTTGTTAATTTTGAAATCAAAGTTGAACACATTATGAAAAAAACAGTTGTTTCTATTTTTGCTATTGCAGCAGTACTTACATCATGCAGTAACAGTTCCGATACGATTGAAAGCGTTGAAGGAGAAGTGCGATCTACCGTAATTGCGAATTCTCAAACCAATGCTGAATTGGATAAAGAATTATCTGATTTCGAGAAAGAAGAAGCGAAGCGAGAAAAGGAAAAAGCAGCTAATCTGACAACACTTGAGTTCGACAAAGTGCTACATGACTTTGGAGATGTTGAGGCTGAAGTAGAAAACCGAACTTCGTTCATTGTGACGAACACGGGGAATAAGCCTTTAATTATCAGCGACGTTTCTGCTACTTGTGGATGTACAACACCGAAAAAACCTGAAGCTCCTATCGCTCCAGGAAAATCAGATGAGATTGTAGTTACATTCAAATCGAAACCTGGTCAAAAGAACGAGATCAAAAAGACTGTGACGGTTACGGCAAATACAGCTGAAAAGGTTCACAAGGTGGATATTCGAGCGTTTGTGAAGTAGACGAACGACGAGCAAACCTCCTAATGAAACACCTTTACTCCTATTTTTTATTTCTCATAGTCTGTAGTGTTGGCTACACTTTCGGACAATGTCCGCTGGATATTGACGAAACAACCGTAGCACCTACAAATAATTTGCTGCTTCATCTTGCCTTAGATGGAGATTTAAGCAATTTAGGATCTGGAAATTATACTATCACCAACAACGGAGCACAATTCGTGGGTTCCAATTGTGGGCAGGGACTTTATTTTGATGGAAACAACGATTTCGTCAATATCTCGCCTAGTATGGATTTGGTCAATGACTTTACGGTTTGCGCCTGGATCAACCCAAGTTCTCAAGGAAATCCTATGGGGATTTTTTCCATTCGAGAGCAATGCACATCAACGTATCGAGGTTATTCAATTCTTCAGTTCAATATCGGTGACTACAACATCCCGACACTCAATAATCAGTTGAATATTCATCAAAATTGCACGGGATATTCTGCTGGTGACAGGTATACCAATACGGGAATTTTAATTCCAAATAATCAAGAAACCTTTGTTGCTTTATCCGTTCAGAATAATTCAAGCGAGAATCGCGTCGTTAAACTATACGTCAATTGTACGGAGTACTCAACAACAATGACACTCGATTACCCAACAGCTGTTTGCTTTAATGGGAATCAAAATTATACCACAACCTTTGGTGCAAGTTCCGGTGTCACCAACCATACAAGTACGTTTCACGGAACAATTGACCAACTTCGAGTATACGACGTCACATTGAACCATGAACAAATTTTGGATGTCTATCAAAGTTGTCTGCCGTTACAAATGGATGTCGTAGAATATCCTGACTGCAATGGAGACTCTGCTCAAATCACTCTAAACAATACAGAGCAGGATGTGTTCTATCAATTAATTAACACGACAACAAGCACTCCAATTGGAAATCCGGTCCCAGGAAACTGTGGTAGTTTAATCTTTAACACTGGAATCTACTCCTCACCTACTCAATTCGAAATAGAGGCGACTCATTCTGTGAGCGCTTGTTCCATTACTCTGGATTCCACAATTACTCTCTCTCCATCTGGTAGTGGTTTTGTTGGGACGGAAAATTTCACCATTTGTAGCGGGGACAGCATTCCGTACAGTGGAGGTTTCATTACCAGTGCTGGGACATACATTGACACCATTCCATTAGCCTCTGGTTGTGATTCGATTATCACATTAAATGTCACCGAAGTTCCTCCTTTTAACTTAAACCTTGGCCCCGATTTTACTTTGTGCGGAAATGCTACTGAAACCATTACGCTAGCAGCAAGCTCGGCCAGTTATTTATGGCAGGATGGCTCGACTTCAAGCTCATATCAAATTAACCAATCAGGGACTTACTGGGTAGAAGCAACAGACGCATGTGGAATTGTTCACCACGACACCATCCTTGTTACGTCTGTAAACTCCCCCATTGATTTAGGACCAGATACCACCATCTGTGCTGGCACCTCCATTACACTCGATGCTTCCAGTAGCGGTGGTCCATACCTTTGGCAAGACAATTCCGTGAATTCTACCTTTAACGCGAATGTGTCGGGAACGTATTGGGTGGAAGTTCAAGTTAATTCATGCGTCTTTCGTGACACATTGGAGCTTTCTGTCATTTCACCACCTGATTTCTCTTTGGGCGAGGATTTGGTAATTTGTGAAGGAGACCAACATTTCCTAACCGTATCCAATACGGAAGGTGTCTTTAGTTGGAATACTGGAAGTCAAGAATCTACCTACATCGTAACGCAACCAGGTCTCTACTCTGTTTCCGTTGTAAACATCTGTGGTCAGGCCTCCGACGAAATATTGATTGAAACAACAGGATGTTCCTGTGAAATCTACATTCCAAATAGCTTTACACCACACGACGGTAAATTCAACAACACCTTCGGTCCAGTTCAGGAGTGTGATCTCGAGAGCTATTTATTCAAAATTTACAATCGCTGGGGAGAAGTTATTTTTGAATCGAGGAATCCATTGGAGCAATGGGATGGGACTTATTTGGGTAGAAACGTTACAACTGGAACATACACGTATATATTGGAGTATGAACTTGAGGAAGAAGACCCTATTTATATTGAAGGACACGTTAATTTAATTAAATAACATCTTAAATTCCCTCCTTTCACCAACTCACGAGATTTCTTAAATTTGACTGCACGTAGAAATGAAGCCATTTACAAGAATTAGTCCCAATAATTAAACGGAAATCGTTGTTGTAGGGTTGTGAAAAAATCGAAAACTAACTGAAGAAATCACCATGAACATCTTAGAAATTGTAGGTAGAACCAATCCTTTGTTTAACAAAGACCTTTCTCATTTTGAAGAAGAACTGCTAAACAAAGTGGAACAAAGCAGATTTCTGGTTTTGGGAGGTGCCGGAACGATTGGTCAAGCGGTGACGAAAGAACTTTTCAAGAGGAATCCGAAAAAACTTCACGTAGTCGATTTAAGTGAGAACAATCTGGCTGAACTTGTGCGCGATATTCGAAGTTCCTACGGATATATCCAAGGATCTTTTAGCACCTATGCACTGGATATTGGTTCTTTGGAGTATGACGCTTTTTTCAAGGCTGACGGTCAATATGACTACATTTTAAATTTATCTGCGTTAAAACACGTTCGTAGTGAAAAAGACCCGTACACATTGATGAGAATGATTGATGTGAACATTCTAAATACGAACAAGACGCTACAGCAAGCCATATCCAACAACATTCCTAATTATTTCTGTATTTCCACGGATAAAGCAGCGAACCCAGTGAGCCTTATGGGAGCCTCAAAGCGTATTATGGAGCACTTTATACTGAAGTATAGTGAGCATATTAACGTATCCATGGCGAGATTTGCCAACGTGGCATTCTCAAATGGATCGCTTTTAGCAGGCTTCGAAAATAGACTATCGAAACAACAGCCCATCGTAGCCCCGTTTGATATTGAGCGATATTTTGTCACGAAAGAAGAATCAGGTAAATTATGTCTCATGGCGTGTCTTTTTGGGAAGAATGGAGACATTTTTATCCCGAAATCTGCTGAGGAGATGAAACTGACAAGTCTCAAGGATGTCGCACTTAACTATGTTAAAAGTAAAAATCTTACGCCTCACTTGTGTGAAAGCGAGGATGAAGCGAGGTCGTATTTTCAAAATCATCCAGAAAGTAATCACTGGCCATGTTTATTTGTTGAAAGCGATACAAGTGGAGAAAAGGAAATCGAAGAGTTTTTTACGGAGTCGGAAACGCTCGACAATAACTCCTTTCAAGAGCTTAGCGTAATCAAGAATAAAAACGAGCTGGTTGATGTTGCGGTTCTTGATAATTTTGAGAAAGTCATATCGAATTTCAAGTCAAAAATGAGTTGGAACAAGTCCGAAATTGTTGAACTTTTTAGAACAATCCTACCGAACTTGAGTCATGAGGAAAAAGGAAAATCACTCGATAACAAAATGTAATCATGCAGAAAGCGCAAGAAATAATCAACCTTATTCGGACAGTATACAATGAACCGAAGGAATTCATTCCGCTGCACGCTCCCGTTTTTGTTGGTAACGAAAAAAAATACTTGAACGAGTGCATCGATTCAACCTTTGTCTCTTCCGTTGGGAAGTTTGTTGACCAATTTGAAGAAATGATGCGCAACTATACGGGCGCCAAGTATGCTATTGCAACAATGAACGGCACCTCTGCGCTACATTTGGCGCTGGAAATTGCTGGAGCTAAGACGGGAGATCTTGTCATTACGCAGTCATTGAGCTTCGTTGCTACATCAAATGCCATTTCATATACAGGCGCTCAACCTTACTATATCGATGTGGACTTAGATACTTTGGGAATGTCCGATAAAGCGTTGGAACAATTCCTGGAGAACGTTGAACTCGTTGACGGAACTCCTATACATAAAGATTCTGGAAAACGCGTGGCCGCATGCGTTCCCATGCACACCTTTGGCTTCCCTTGTAACATCCAGCGTATTGTTGATCTCTGCAACGAATTCAATATTCCTGTTGTAGAAGATGCAGCCGAATCACTTGGGTCTACCATTGACGGAAAACATACAGGAACGTTTGGTACATTCGGCACCTACAGTTTTAACGGGAATAAAACCATTACTTCAGGAGGTGGAGGAATCATTGTAACAAATGATGAAGCTCTCGCGAAACGCGCAAAGCACTTGAGCACACAGGCAAAAGTTCCTCATAAATGGGAATATGATCACGATGAAGTTGGCTATAATTACCGATGTCCAAATATCAATGCTGCTCTAGCATGTGCTCAACTTGAAAAACTCGATGAGTTTCTAAAAAACAAGGCGGAAACAGCACAGATCTATGCGAAACATTTTGATACGATTTCAGACGTAAGGTTCTTCGAATATTCAGGAGAAGAATCGGTAGCGAATAACTGGCTGAATGTACTTTTGTTTGATTCGGAAAAAGATAAACTGGATTTCCTCGAAGAAAGTAACGGCAGTGGAGTGATGACTCGCCCTATCTGGAAGCTGAATCACAAACTGAAATCTTTCTCCGAATGCGAGCATGATGATTTAAAAAACTCGCTATATTTAGAAAAACACTTGATAAACATTCCGAGTAGCGTTCGATTATGACACAAGAATCCATTTATTTCTTTGGCTTTTCAGGACATGCTTTATCGGTAATGGATGGTCTC
>JBFHGY010000215.1:0-5624 GCA_041582905.1 Crocinitomicaceae bacterium
CGTGGCCGTAGAACGCTTGCAGGAAGCGATTGAGGCACAGCAAAAGGTATTGTTGTTCGGCGATTACGATGTTGACGGAACGACAGCCGTTGCGCTCCTCTATTCTTTTTTAAAAGACACTGTTCCCGTCGATTTTTACATTCCCGATCGTTATTCGGAAGGATATGGAGTGAGTGAGGCGGGAATCAACTATGCTATAACTCAAGGTGTCAACTTGATCATCACCCTCGATTGCGGAATTAAAGCAAAGGAGCGAATTCAAGAAGCGCGGAATGCAGGAATTGATGTGATTGTATGTGATCACCACCGTCCAGGAGATGAATTACCCAACGCCATTGTGTTAGATCCGAAGCGGACAGATTGTTCCTATCCTTTTGATGAATTGTGTGGTTGTGGCGTCGGCTTCAAGTTTATGCAAGCCTTGTTTCAGCAGAAAGAATGGAATAGGGACGTGTTGTGGCAGCAATTGGATTTGCTTGCGTTGAGTATTGGTGCAGATTTGGTGCCAGTTACAGGTGAAAATCGTGTTTTGGCGATGCTGGGATTAGAGCAACTGAATTCTGCTCCGCGACTCGCTTTTCGTGAGATGTTGGTGTTGGCCAATCGAAGTTTTCCTGTTACGCTAACGGATGTGGTGTTCACGATCGCTCCGCGGATTAACGCTGCTGGGAGATTGCGCTCAGGTAAGTATGCAGTGGAGCTGATGATTTCTAACAATCGGACGGAAATTGAACAATTGGCAGCCGAAATAAATACGGATAATACCGAACGAAAGGAACTCGATAAGGGTATCACCGAGGAAGCGTTGGAAATGCTTGAAACATATCCGAAGAATCGAACGACGAATGTTGTTTTCAATCCGAATTGGCACAAAGGAGTAGTGGGAATTGTGGCGTCGCGCATTATTGAAAAGTCGTACAAGCCGACCATCGTTTTGACAAAATCAAATGGAGAAATTACGGGTTCGGCACGATCAGTTGACGGGTTTGATGTGTACAAGGCCATTGAAAAATGCTCCGACTTATTGGAGAAATTTGGAGGACACAAATACGCTGCTGGTCTCACCATGAAAGAAGAAAATGTACACGAATTTATGTCGGCTTTCGAGTCGGCTGTTTCGGAAAGCATCGATCCAAAATTGTTGATTCCTGAAGAGAAAATTGACCTTGAGTTGTCGTTCGATGACATCTTCCAAAAAGAAGAAAACCGAATGAAAGTCCCAAAATTAAAACGAATTTTGCGACAATTTGAACCTCACGGACCTGAAAACATGAAGCCCGTGTTTGTTTCCACAAACGTTTTTTCGACCAATCTTCGTGTTTTGAAAGACGCGCACTTGAAGCTGTCGGTGACTCAACCCGAATCGGATGTAGTACTCGAAGCGATTGCTTTCAATCAAGCGGAAAAGGAGAACGACGTGGCATCAGGAATGCCTTTCGATTTAGCTTACACTTTAGAAATTAATCGTTGGCAAGATCGTGAAACACTTCAGTTAAACGTGAAGGATATTCGTCCGCATGTTTAAGCATTCAACGCCTGATCAATATCTCGAATCAAATCGGAATAATGCTCAACTCCAATGGAGAGACGAATGAGCTTTTCGGTAATATTCATGATCGATTTTGCTTCCTGATCGACGTCTGCGTGCGTCATCGTTTGAGGATGTTCCGCCAAACTTTCTGTTCCTCCCAACGAAACGGCAAGTTTGATCAATTTCAGATTATTCAGAAAGGAAAAGGCTTCGGCTTCACCACCCACAACGTCAAAGGCAATCATGGCACCATGCGATGAATACTGACGGGCAATCAGTGCTTTTTCTTCTTCCGTTCCATGTTGAGCCGTATTTCCTAAGTAGTACACGTGCTCTACTTTCGGGTGATTGTTCAGGAACTCAGCTACTTTTTGGGCGTTGCTCGCTTGTTGGTCCATACGGACTTTCAAGGTTTCGAGGCTACGCATCAATAACCAACCTGTCCAAGGACCTGCCATGTTTCCAAGGAAGGTGCGAAGTCCCTTAACGCGAGCGATGAGTTCTTTTGAGCCTAAGCAAGCGCCAGCAATTACGTCTGAATGTCCACCGATGTATTTTGTTGCGGAGTAGAGAACCAAATCAGCTCCGTGTTTCAACGGGTGTTGCCAAAGTGGCCCCATGTAGGTGTTATCCACTGAAAGAACAACGGGTTTTTCTTCTGTTGAAAAATGATGCTTGATGCGTGCGCACATTTCTATGTCAATCAATGCGTTCGTTGGGTTCGCAGGCGTTTCAATGTGAATCATTGTGAGGTTCGCTCCTTTGCCCGTCGCTTCAATGCGTTGGATGATTTCTTCTTCCGATTCGCCTGCCATGAAGCCAATCGCTTCAATGTTCAACTTTTTCAAAAAGTGATTGATAAAGTGATCTGTTCCGCCATATACCGGTCGACTGTACAACAAAAGATCCCCTGGCGCCATGAATTCCATGATGGCAGTCGAGATAGCTGACATTCCACTTTCGAAAACAGCACAATCTTCAGCTTTATCCCACAAACACAAGCGGTTCTCCAGAATTTCCAAATCGGGATTATTCAATCGGCTGTAAATCAACCCTAACTCTTCATCTTCCTCTTTTTCGCTCAGTCCATACGCAACTTCGAAGAAGCGTTTTCCTTGTTCGGCGGAATCAAACACGAAGGTAGATGTTTGGAAGATGGGACACTTGATGGCTCCTTCAGAAAGGGCAGGTTTGTATCCATAACTCATCATTAAACTTTCTGGTCGAAATGAAGAATAATCCATAGCTTGTTTTTGTGTAAACATATAGAATCATCTTTATTATTTGATAATGACAGAAAATAACTCTAAAATTGAAATAAATACAGGTTAATTCGTCTAACTCATATTCGATAGAAATGCCAACAAAAGAAAAAACAACTGTGGATGTAAAGATTGATGAAATCGATCAAACCATTTTGATGCTTTTAAATGATAATGGGAAATTGAGCAACAAGGAAGTGGCGGATAAAATCGGTTTAACGGTAACTCCGACCTACGAGCGTATTCGCCGATTGGAACGATCGGGAGTGATCAAAGGGTATCGTGCCGTGCTCGACTCAAAGTTAATGGGAAAAGATCTACATGTTCATCTTCATATTACGCTGAAGAATCATGAAACCGAATCCATTTTGGATTTTGAAGAGAAAATTGTTCAGTTAGAAGAAGTGGTCGGATGTTATAACATTGCAGGAGATTACGACTATACGCTTCACGTAGAAATTTCCGATATGGATGCCTACCATGAATTCATTCGAAAAACCTTAACGTCCATAAAGAACATTGGAAATATTCAAAGTGCCTTCGTGATGAAAATGATGAAGCGGAAATAAAAAAACTCCGTCCCAAATTGATATGGAACGGAGTTGATGGGAGTAATGCTAAATTTTACTCTTTGTGTATGCTTCTCAGGATCGCGTTTGCACGTTGTAACTGCACATGACGTTGTTTCACTTCTGTTTTTGTCATACCAGCAAGTCGACCATAGTATCCATTAAACAGGTGACTGATTTTCAATGGTGAATTCACCTGGGTTTCGCCTGAAAGGCTATGGTTTGAATTATGACAAGAGAAGCAGTTCGCTAAATCCGAAACCGTTGTTGAGTAAATATGTTCGGTACCAAATCCAAACTGAACGTAGGTTTCCATGGTGATGTTATACGCAGCAACAGATCCTCTTGGAAGTTTTCCTGGTGATACGTTACTTAAATGATAATCAAGAGAATCCAGCAAAGCAGCTTGAGCATCGTTTCCAACATAACCTTCCGTGTTGATCCAGATAGAACCGTTCAGGAAGTAATTGCTCCAAATGTCGGTAAGTTGATCTTTTACACTTGCATTCAAATCTTGGATGTTCTGCAAGTTTTCTAAAGCGTTTGCCTGACTGGTTGCCATGTATTCCTTTTCACCAGCTTCGTTAATATACACAGGAACACCTTGTTCGTACACATTGAAAACGTTGGTGTTTATTCCTGCTCCACTTGTGATGTTTTCTGGAGTTGCAGTGGCATTCGCGGCAAAAAGTGGGTAAGCATCAGTGCTCGTAACATCTGCGTCTGATGTGTGTGTTGCTTGCAACCAATCGTACATCGGTGCAAGTCTGTCGTGTTCAAACGTCGCCCAGACAAATTCCGGGTGATTTTCAACGACACCCACTACGTGAATTCCGAGTAAAGCTACGCGTGCTTTTGTACCACTAAAGTTTCCATTTGTGATGTAGTATGTGGCTGAATCCGCCCCCAAAGCAGATGTTTTTACCCAAGAAGTTTTCATTTCAAGTGAACCTACAGGAAACGTTGTATTTTTCAACGTAGTTGAATCTGCAGGGTTGTTGGCCATTGGTCCGTAGGTTTTCAGCGTATTCAATAAAGTGTCGTTGGCCAAGATCGCATAATAAACCGTATTATCAATGGTAGAAGGGTTGCTGTCTGTTTTCAGAATATCACTAGAACCACTTGCTTGTCCGGTGTCCGTTAAATAGACTGTACTTCCTTTTCCAAGTGTATCTCCAACAGAACTTACTTGCGTCATATTGGCTAGGAAATAAGGAGTTCCATTTACATCATTCGTTAGATACAGGAACTTTTGCCACGACCAACGTTGGAAGTCACAATTGGTAACCGTCGCATTATTGGCAAATACGCTGGTTGAACCTTCGTTTGGAGCAGGGGTGTTTCGGACTCCATCTACTTCAGTAAACCATTCTGCTGGAGCCGTTGAGCAGTCCGATACAGGTTGGTCATTTTCTGCTACCGCATCAACGAGATCGTCTGTAACGGGTGATTCAGTGTTTTCGCAGGAAGCGAAAAATAGGGCCGCAGAGAATGCGACAAGAATGTGGTTGTGTAACTTCATAGCTGTTCGTTTTTTTAAGTGAGTCTTGTGGTAGAAGACGTCGCAATAGTTAGTTGAACAAAGATGAGAAAGGAAAAGGGAAGAAATGCACGTAGAAATACCCGAAATTAAAAATGGATATCTAAAATCGGATGAAGTTCAACTTCGTTATCCGCTGCATTTCGTGGATATTTGTGGTCGATATCAATAAAAGCAATTCCAGTTATTGTAACTGTTTTGCCAACAAGATCATCCTTGTTTGTTTCGATCCAATTTCTAACAGTTTGCATGTCGTTGATAAAGATGGATTTCTCGGCAAATTCACAGCCTGGGTTGGGAGATTCGCAGTTAATGTATTTCTCATTTTCACTGGATAATTTCACTTTCCAATCACCATCGCGATGTTTACTGAGCTTATGAACTTTTGCGGTGATGGTGTACACCTTCTTCTCAACATCTTGCCTTTCACTGGTTTTATCCACTTCGCCAACCGACAGCTGACCAATTTCTTCCACCGTAATCTCAATGGGATTGAGGTCGATATCTGATGTATCACTATCAATAGCAAGTTTGATTTCCCGTCGTGTGTTTTTTCCGTTGCAGGAATCGGGATCATTCTTCTTACATGATGGAAGAGAAACAACGACGAAAACGAGAAGGACCAACAGACAAGAGTGCTTTAGGATCATGTTAGAGTAGATTGTTAATTCATGTGAAGGTATGAAATGTTGGTAAGGTATTAAAACGAAAAACCCTGAGAA
>JBFHGY010000216.1:0-5620 GCA_041582905.1 Crocinitomicaceae bacterium
CCTAAAAAAGGAATGAAAATCGAGCTGAACAAGGACAACTTAGCGTGGTATCGACGTGTTATCACTGCCTACGAAAACCACACACTGGTTGAAAAAGCGGATGGAACTGTTCTTATCGACGGAAAAAAGGCAACATCCTATACGTTCGAAATGAACTACTACTGGATGATGGGAGACAATCGCTACAACTCAGTTGATTCACGCGTTTGGGGATTCGTTCCTGAGGATCACATCGTAGGTAAAGCCTCAATGGTTTGGTTCTCTAAAAATCCTTATGGAGGAATCCGCTGGGATCGTATTTTCACGGGGATTGAGTAATGGCAGTTTTTCCGGCGACGTACTTCGGTAGCATTGCCTACTTCAAGGAGCTGGCGAAACATCGGCACGTAATTCTGGAAGCCAAAGAACACTTTCCGAAGCAATCGTATCGAAATCGCTGCGATATATTAGGCGCTAACGGAATTCTCTCGCTGTCCATTCCTGTTGAACGACCAAACGGCTCGAAAACTTCAATGGATTTGGTATCGATTCCAGATACCGAGAACTGGCGAGCACGACACTGGCGATCCATCAAAAGTGCCTACCAATCTGCTCCATTTTTTGATTACTACGGAATTGAAGTCGAAGAGTTAATCATGCATCCAGAAACGAACTTGCTTCAATTCAATACACAGATTATTCAACGTATCATTGAATGGCTAGATTTGGAGGTAAGCGTTGAACACTCTGGAGAATTTCATCCTCCGGTAGAAAATGACCCTAGAGATGTTTTAGGAAGAAAGGGAACGAACGTACCTTTTGAGCGGGCACCATATATTCAAGTTTTTCCGAGTGATGAAGGGTTTAAGTCGACATTGTCGATTTTGGATGCAGTGATGTGTGAAGGACCGATGGCTAGGAACTTGTTGGTTGGGTGTGATTGAAAGTGGGTGCACACTTCATTTCCTAGATGATGGCAAATCAAATGATCAGTAGAATTGAGATTAGTCTTTGATAGCCATAATCAATCAAACTTCGACTCTGCATCTTGAAGTCTACCTCACATAAATACCTATTAAAATAAAACTCATCTATCTGATGAAACTGACCAATTAACGCTCTTTTGAAATTCATAGTAAAGATACTTGGCTTCGATAAATCCTCATATTTGAACCTAAAGATTCTTCTCTCGGAATTCTTTTTACAAATGAAGCGTTTCCCAAATCGTGCTGGACACTTTTTGCCATTACCTTTCATTCGAAACAAAGTCCCAAGTTCATTCCTTTCGATGGCCGTACGAATTTTAGTTTGCATCAACCAGGCGGTATTCTTGTTAACATTGATGTCTCGTGAAAGCTGAAGCGAAGAGATTCCCTTCTTTGCAGATAGAATAATAGAGATAGCCATAAACCACATATACAGTGGCAGTTTTGTGTTCTCAAAGACAGTTCCAACGGTCACGCTGAAAGAATTATTACAATTTTTGCACGTAAACCTTTTACCCTTTCTACAGGAGTTGGTACTCTCGCAATAAGGACATTCAGGTATATCATCCCAACGCTTACGTTCGAGATACGACAGGCACTTTTCCTGACTATTAAGATGCTTTGAAATATAGGTTAGGTTCATTGTAAAATATTGATTAGGTCTATATAAGTTAAGTTTTTCTTGGAATAAAATATCACAATTTGATGAAATTTTTTCGTCTATGAATCGGAGAATCGGCACATCTTAGAAACAGCAAAAATCGCATTGTTGCCAACATCTAGGAAATCTCGAGTAAACCAATAAATAACATATCTCTCCCACCATTCCCCCCTCCAAATAAACTTTAAACACTAACTTTATCAAAAAATCAACCTTATGTGGAAATTCCATACTTTTCTTCTAGCACTCACCCTCACTGTATCAACTCAAATTCAAGCGCAAACTAGAACCATCGCTTTCTATAATGTCGAGAATTTGTTCGATACGATAAATCATCCTGAGAAAAACGATGAGGAATTTCTACCTGAAGGATCGTACGAATGGACATCTGATCGCTACAACGCAAAATTGAAGCGCATAAACGAGGTGATTGATTCCTTGGAAGTACCAATGATTCTTGGGATGTGTGAAATAGAAAATGAATCCGTTGTTCAAGACGTGGTGAATGCGGGATCAATGAAAAACTCACACGCAATTGTCCATTTTGAGTCACTGGACCAACGCGGAATTGACAATGCCATTATTTATGATAAAACCCTACTAAAATTGGAAAAATCAGGCATGATTCGTTTCAACATGCCAGAACCGAGTTCTCCGTCAAGAGATATTGTTTGGGCCAAATTTAGTAGAGGAAAAGATACCATTTTAACGATGGTCAACCACTGGCCGAGCCGTCGTGGAGGACAAGTTGAGTCTGAACCAAAAAGAATGATTGCGGCGGTTGCGGCAAGTCACTTTATTGATTCAGTGCTCAACCAGAATAAAAAAACAAAGATTGTTTTTCTAGGAGATTTAAACGATCATCCTGATAATCGATCGGCACAATTGATTGCTGAATCCCTAAAGCCAATCATTTCCGAAAAATCTGGAAAGTTTGGTGGTTCCCACAACTACCGTGGAGAATGGGGTGTTTTGGATCACATGTTGGTTTCCAAAGCATTTCTAAAAGGAAAAACAAAGATCAAAAAGAGAACAGCGGAAATTTTCTCTCCTGAGTTTCTATTAACGACCTATCAGGGAAATATCGTTCCCAAACGAAACTATGGCGGACGAAAATATCTCGGTGGATATTCGGATCACTTACCTGTTGTTGTTAATGTAAAATTGAAGTAAACTAGCAGCACTTCACTTTTGACCGAAGAATAGTCCATCCTTTTTGTCCCGTTACGGTAATCAAAAAGACGTGAAGAAATGCCAGTAAAACTGATCCAGGGATAGAATTCTCAGCCGCGAATTGTAGTAATTCTTTGGAAAATTCACTCGTGACTACTTCTTCTCCACTCGTATACCCAACAATTCGTATACTAAGAATTAAAGCAATGGCCGCAAAGTGAAAGCCATTCGCAAACAAATGAACGATGTACTCCCACCGAGGAAGCCCTCCCATGAATGCGCGACTATCTTTCTCCGAATAGGCATCCATTCCTAGTACAATGAGATCAGCTACCACAAAGAAAATCCCGATCCAAAAACTAATACTATCAGTGTTCAGAAAAAGGAGCCAAACAATTACAGGAAAAAGTATGGCTCGAATCGTATGCGTCTTATGTTCGAATTTACTCTCTTCCACTCGGAAAAGTTCAAACTTCCATAGATGGAGATAAAGTCCGTCGTACGTTGCTAATATCATAAAGGCTGTAAGGCACGCGGCCGCAGAATAAAAAATGATTTCCATAAAATTGATTTTCTTCAAAAGTCTCTATCTCCGAAAAGAAATCAATTGATATATGTCACAAAATCATGCGCTCACCAATTTTGAACGCACTCTACTCAATGTCTCACGGGAGATCCCCAAATAAGAAGCAATGTACTGTACTGGAACTCGTTGAATCAATTCTTTCTGATTGCGTAATAGCGATTCGTATTTCTCCTGAGCCGTAGAGAAGCTCAGTGTATCTACTCGGTTCGCTAATCGAATGCATTCCTGATCGGTTAAAATTCTTCTGAATTCATCCCAAACAGGATTACTTTTTATGAGTTCAGTCAGTGAATCACGAGAAATAGATAGAACAATCGAATCTTCCAGCGCTTCGATAAAATCCTTGGTAACCGTATTATTTAAGAAGCTTTCGAAGGAACAAGTGACTTCATTTTCTCCGCAAAAACACGTATTGACTTCATTCTCGTTTTTAAGATGATATGTTCTGAAAAGCCCATCAGCAATAAAGTATAAGCGTTCACTTCTGCTTCCTGCCTTCAACAGTTGCTCTCCTTTTCTGACATGTTTGAATTGAAGATGTGCTTTGAAATCATTAAAAACTAGCTCATCAAGTCGTATTAAACTGTTGAGATATGCTTTGAGTTTCAAAAGATGATCTTCTTGCATTCCTTACCTTTTGCTGACAAGATAGTTCTTTATCGGAATATGCTCTAATTGTCTGCTTCCAAATCCTTTCCTGTTGGTAAACTTACCGTCCCTGCGCCAAAGTCATAGGGCAAGCGTTCCTTCCAGAGGTGTTTTTTATCGATCGATTCGAACTCTCGATACACGTAGTAGACATAATTCCCGTCAATTTTGACATGCTCTGCGTATCGCTTATCCAATTTCACTTGTTGTGTGATCATACCCGTTTTGGGATCAATCCATCCAAGGTAGGTATATCCTGCACGATCGAATAAAGCATAAATTTCCCCTGTAGTTTGATCTTGGATGAGTTGCTTTTTCCAACCTGTTCGCTTAGGTTGATAATGATGGTAGATAGCAACACTATCCAGCTTTTCTCCACTGGCATTGTACGTGAACAACTTGTCTTTGTAGTAATCGAAAACAAACAATGAATCATTTCGGTGAAAGAGCGGCGCATATACTTCTTTATAGTAGATGCTTTGCGTAAAATAATTCGCTCCTACCCAGATTTCAGCATCAATTCCCGTTTGAATCTCACGATTTCTCGCCCACAATTTCGTTCGCACATCCATCCATTTATATTCGGCACGATACAATTCCATCATCAACTCATCCTCTATCCCAACGATCCTCGCGTAGGCCGAATCTAACTGATCGTATGCAAAATATTCAAAGGCTGGATAATCCGGATTAAACGTTGAAAAGTACATCTTAGACGCATTGGTATCAACAATCGGTGCGATGTACTTCGTAAAGTACTCTTTCTCCAAATTAGAAATGGCAATTTTGTTTTTATCAACGTGAATCCCAAAGACGTTTTCCTGACATACAACATGCGGATTCCCACGATAATCTCTTACTAAATCGGTAGCAACACCCGGCACGCTAAACGTATTGATTACACGAGAACCATCATAAAGCAGCAACTCGCTTCCCTTTTTTAATCGTTTTGGATAAGCCAAAAGTACCAATCGACCATCATCTAAAATTTCAAAATCTTGAACGTGCAATCGTTTTGATTTATATACAACCGTAGGAATGCCAGGAGCTGGAACAACAATATCCTCTAATTCTTGGACACGAATAAAATTCATTTCGTACCGGAAAAAGATCGAATCATCTGCATATTTTTTTGAAATACGTAATGTTCTTGAAATTCCATCATACAAAGGATGCGTGATATTCGCTTCGACAGTTGTTCCTTTTGTTGTTTCAAAGGTGATGATTCCTTTAGATTGAGAAGCCTTAAGCAAGCTCGATCCATTAAACATAAAGGTTCCTTGAGCATTATTAATCGCTTCATCTGTTTTAGCATCGGTTAATTCGACAACTACGACAACAGAATCCTGAGCATTCGCAAAAGACGACATCAGGAACAAGCCAACAAAAAGAGTAAGAAATTTCATCATACTAGTGAGATGCGAAAACCATTCCAATTCCACAAAAAAGGTTCAAAAAAAACTCCTCTACCCAAACATCATGGATAGAGGAGTAAAAAAAGTGTAGTTCAATTTATGATACTACATTCATATTATCAAGAACGCTCATTACGTTACGAACTGCTTCAACAGACTCAGCCAACAACGC
>JBFHGY010000217.1:0-5603 GCA_041582905.1 Crocinitomicaceae bacterium
GTTCGCAAATCGCCTGATTGGTGATCGAATGATTGTTGAGAAGCTACCCATTTTAAGTAATCTTGCCAATGTTTATTACGAACAGGGAGAATACGATAGTTCTATCTATTACGCCAAAATAGGTCTTGATTTGTCCAAATTGAAAGAACGAAAAAGCGGGATCATTTTCTTCACACAACACCTTCAGTTCACGTATGAAAAAATGAAGGATTTCAAGAATGCGTATCAGTATTTAAACGATCTCTTTGCCTTGTACGAAGAGGATAACACGATTGAAGAATATAAAATTGCGAATGAACTAGAAAACAAATACCGAAGCAAAAAGAAGGCACAAGAGATTCTCATTCTGCAACAAAAAGCACGAATTGATCATCTTGTTATCCTGTGTTTTATTGTCATTCTATTATTAGGAGGAAGTATAGGCTTCTACCTGTTCCGAAGGAAGAAAAACCGACATAGACTAGAATTGGCGATTGAAAAAGAAAACGTGTCGCGATCCATTCTTATTGGGCAAGAAAACGAGCGCAAACGGATTTCTGAAGATCTACATGATTCCGTGAGTGCTTCGCTGGCAAATATCAACCTTCAGATTAATACGCATCTCGATAAAGCACGTCATTCTAGTGATAGCTGGCTTATGAAGCTTAAACATGACCTGGATGAAACGATGAAAGAAGTACGAAATGTATCGCATGATCTTGCTCCCTACAAGATTGAACAAGAAGGATTAAAGGCATCCGTTGAAGGTCTAATTCACGATCTTAATTTCTCAAATCGAACGCATTTCAAATCCATCATTGAGTTCAATGAGGACAGTTGGAATTCGCTGTCCAAATCAATAATTTATCGAATTATCCAAGAGCAGAGCACGAATATCATCAAACACGCCCAAGCAACTGAGGCAAGCATTAGCATCACAGAATCAAACGATTCCTTGATTCTCCAGGTGAAAGACAATGGAATAGGATTTGACCAAAATCAGGACTCCATGGGAATAGGATTACAGAATATTCATTCCCGCGTAGCTTATCTCGACGGAACGATTGAATTGATCTCAAAACCCAACTATGGTACCTTGATTACCATTGTCCTGCCGATTAAAGCAACTCATTGACAAATGCAAATCTCACGATATCCGCGATGGATTTTAATTTGAGCTTTGACTTTATGTATTTCCGATACGTGGATACCGTCTGCTCGCTGAGCGACAATTTTTCGGAGATTTCCTTGGTAGAATACGATTTCGCGAGTAAAATGAACACCTCATATTCTCTCTTGGTCAATTTGTATTTGTTTAAAAAATCATCTGAGTAGGTAATCTCCGTTTCTGATGGGCTCCATTCATCTACTGGCTTATGAAAATATTGCCCACCATTGCTAACAGTCGTTATCGCCTCAATGATTTCATTCTTTGTTATGTTTTTTACTACATAGCCTTCAATCTTTTTCGATCTTGCTTTGGCAATTATCTGTTGAGATTCATAACTCGTTAGGATGATTATTTTCTGAGGATATCCTTCTGCTTTGAGGTTGTCAACGATTTTTAATCCATCTTCCTTCCCTAAATTCAAATCGAGTAAAATAAGGTCAACATCATGATTCGACCTCAATACACTGATCAATCCTCGTTGATTATCAACGATACTCACTACTTCTATTATTGAATCCTCGAACATTGACGCCAACCCCTCCGCAAAGAGTAGATGATTATCAACAATAACAACCTTGATCTTTTTTTGGGGATGATTCATTGGAATAGCTTTTCATTCGATTTGTTCGATCAACAAGGGATTATCGAACTTACAATAACGTAAGTAAAATAACAAATGAATGATGCTATTGGGTATGTTGCAAAGTGCGTCCCTGCTCAAGAAAACTCAGTCCAATTAATCACGAGAAAGGGTTCTAGCAGCAGTGTGGAATAACAATTATCCATTCACTCGTTAAGCAATGTCACATTAATTTGCTCCTATGTTTCACGAAGTTGCTTCCCTATTCAGGTCAACGGTTTCGTCTATAAGCCCCGAAAGTGAGTCGTTCAAACTACCGGTTTCAAGAAAAATAATTGTTTTCTTTTTGGATTTAAACTCCATCAAAACCTGTTTTACCTCATCAAAATTATCATACGTCTCCATATCTTGAAATCCTTCAACAATCAACACGTCGAATTTAGTCAGAAAAGCCCTTGCAGAAACCATTGTAAAACGCTGTGAATCCGCCAGATTTGCACTTTGTTCACTCAAAAAATCATTAAGTAAAACTCGATCTTTACTATTCTTCAATAAGCGATTTAACATGGCTGTAGCCTTTTCCTTTTTGCGTGGGCTTTTCGCTGGAGAAATACTTTCATATACCGTCTTTCCATGCAATGGCAATCGCATCGACAAGATGGATACTCTGCCTAAGTTTCGTTCTGGGTTTACTCTCGAAATTGATTTATTGTTTAGCTGAATATCTCCAATTTCTACTTCTTTCAGCCCTAGCAACTCTCTGATTAAATCAACTCCCCAATACTTTTGATCGAAAACAAGGGCTGTTGATTTCCCAAGTTCAATGGAAAAATTTAAACTCGATGGAAGGTTTGTTTCCTGCTGTCCGACCAGTGTATAATTCACAAAAGAGACCTTACCTTTTGTCATATTCTTACCTGTAACACGTTCAGGTCTAACTTGATTTACATCAGTATTCAATACGCGAACCAACTTGTGAAACGAAATATTCCCAAGCTTCCAGCGAGTTGACACCTTTAGAAAGCGCCGAAAAACAGGAAGCATTGTAATCATAATTAACAAATAGGCGAGTAACTGATCTGTTTCGACCGTTTCAGAAAAACTGTAAAATCCTCCTTGTTTATTCACCAGTAAATACGCCACATAGAGTACACTCGTTAAACAAACAAATAAGATTGTTGGGATGATGGAAGAGATCAAACTGTTCAAAAAGTGATACTTCATACTTTGTTGAAAGATAACATTGGACCGTTTATTAAATCGCTTTTCTGAAATAGCATATTGATCAAACGATTTGATGGTTTCAACCGATAGTAAGCTTCGATTCACAAAGCCCAACATTCCCGATTTTCTGTCTCTCAGATTCAAGGATGCACGATGTAAAAACTTATTCAGAATGAATACTGCTACTGCCGCAATCAATAGTCCCGCCATTACAACCAATACCAACACCTTGTTCAATAAAAACAGGACGAGAACAGCTGTAATGATCAAGATAATATCAATAATGAACCGAATAATTCCCGTTGTGAGGTATCTTCTGATACTATTTAAATCTCCACTATATCGTAACAGGTACTTCCCCGTTCCCTTCGACTCGTATACATCCAACGAAATTCGGAGTTGATGTGCGAATAATTTCTCCCTTAACTCCTTCACAAACAACTCTCCTAAATACGAAGTGTAGAAACGTTGAAAAAAGTAAAACAAGTGTCGTAAAACAACAATACATAAGAAGGTTATGATGAAGTTCGGCACCGAGTTAAACCAAAAGTCAGGAAGTACGTCAAATACAACTGTCTTCTTAGAAGTTATACCAAAAATGAGTTCGTAGTATTTACCAATTCCAATTGGAATGAGTAGCATGAAGATACTAGAGAGTAAACCTAAAATTATTGTTAGCAGTAGTAGCCACTTTTCTCTAATTAAGAATGTGGTTAACAGGCTCTTTT
This sequence comes from Crocinitomicaceae bacterium, assembly GCA_041582905.1. Lineage (GTDB taxonomy): Bacteria > Bacteroidota > Bacteroidia > Flavobacteriales_D > Crocinitomicaceae > UBA4466. The sequence goes on from JBFHGY010000217.1 coordinate 3,683, forward strand.
TTGAAATTTCTTGCATTTTCAAGTTGCTGAGTTATGATATCATGAACATTAGGATCCTCAAGGCCGCTTAAGTTGAGTACTGGATAGGCAGTGTTTTCCCGTACTTCTCTTTCGAGTAGTGGACTTGCCGTGAACAAACCACTTAGCGCAAGGATTTTGATCCCCAGCTTCTCTAACATGTAGATTCCATGCATTGCGCTCATCGAGTCACCAGCTGAGAAAAAGACTCCAGAAACATATTTCATGAATTGAGGGGAGTTAATCAACATAGCTGTTTCTCTTTGTAATAGACCATCGGCAATTTCCATTATGATATAATCAGGATTCTGATCTTCAGCCATAGTCATCAATCGTTTGAAAAGCCCAAATAGCTCAGTATGCGAGCACAAAAAGGTAGACGGATAACCAAGCGTCGAGAAATCAATTGAATACCTCGCTCCGGTATCACGCACATACGAGCGATCCCTTGCATAAACAGTTCCTGTGAGTTTAATGTAGGCAACATCCTTTCCTGCCAAAGATAATCCTCTCGATAAATACGCCGCTGTTGTCGTCTTTCCGCTATCCATACTCGAACCTAAGGATAGAATCAGCTTCCCCTTTCTCTTAGCCGAAAAACGTTTAACGGGATGCTTCTTCTTGTTTAAATCCTTCGTATTAATAACTGCTCCGTTTTCATCAACAGCATAACCAATTATTTCACAATTCGTAGGTCCCACTTTTAACAAGCGATAATTCATGGAAGCCAATTTTCCAATTGCTCCCCCCTTTCCTAGAATCTGATATTCTTCCAGAAATTCATCTGGAACATACCCTTCAAACTGTCCTGTTGCATATCTTGAGCCGAATGCCATCATAATGATATCTCCTGGGTAAATGTAGGAGTTGTTTCCATTTTCAGATTGAATCGACGAATGTTTTCCAATGTTTAGCACTCTAAACAAAGCAATATCACCTGCTTTTGGTTTGTGCGTTTTTAGAATTGAGGCATCAACATCATACGATTCAATGCCCTTGCAAATAATAGATCTTTTAGGTTTCATAATAGTAAATTGAACTTAGTTTTAGTAGTGTTTCAACGTATAGAGCACATGAGCTCCAAACGCAGTATAGTTGTTAAATGGAAGAATGATCTCTCCCAGATTATTTCGAATATTTATGTCTCTTCCAATTAGGTTTAACTCTCTTTGGTATTGATAGAAAACGATCAATTTTAGCCGCTTCCACTTCTCTATGGGTGTCAACATAATGGCTGTTTTCATTCTAAAGCGGTGAATTCCATTTGGACTGTAATAGGAATATCCTCCGGTTTGATTCTGATATCCGACCTGAATCCCTCCATGGTAGTAATACACTCCTAGCTCCACATTCGGAACGATATCTAATGGTAGATCTGCTCTGTAGTATGCCTTCATTCGATAGTTCAAGCGTAGACGGAACTTATCGACTAATGGAAAAAAGTACTGAGATATTATACGTTGCTTAAAGTGAAACTTATCCCCTAATCGAAAGCGGTGAGTGCCATTAATGGCTACATTGTTCACCGTTCGTGATCCGAATACGTTTGGATGATAACTAAATTGATTATCACCACCACTCCAAGGCAATAACATATACGAATAGGCACCTCCAATACTGAATTTCTTGTTGAATTGGTACTGCCCAAATAGCTTTCCTTGCGAGAAGGAAAAATCGAAATCACGTGCTTCAATACTGTGTACATGTTCGTATCCGACATCTACCTTATCGGACACTTTGTACGTGAACGTGAAGCCAGTCCATACCTTGGAGCCATTTAGCAAATCTTGCGAGAACGCAGGCATAAATGTGACTATCGTCAGTACAATAGTCACACACCATTTCAACAGGAGACTATTCATAGACAAAGATATCTGCAAGAGAAACGGATGAACTTGAAGAA
>JBFHGY010000218.1:0-5586 GCA_041582905.1 Crocinitomicaceae bacterium
ATCATAAAAAGCTCTTGTTTCATGGTAAAAAACATGCGCAACGACACTGACGTAATCCATAAGTATCCACTCAGAATTGTTTTGACCTTCAATTGTCCACGGTTTTTCCGAAAGTGTTTTTCGGGTGTAACGCGACACTGAATTGCTAATACCGTCTACTTGGGTGGATGAATCTCCTGAGCAAATCACAAAAAAGTCACACACTGCTGTTTCGATATCACGTAAATCGAGGACAACAATGTCTTTCGCTTTGTTTTCTTGCATTCCTTCTACGATTGTATCGCAGAGAATTTGAGAATCGTTTTCGTGTGCCATATTTTCTTGATCGGCACTATCTTGGATTTCTTCGTTCATTTAGTTGTTCCTTATCCTTGCAAATTTAACCTTTAAAATCATTAAAAACGTACATTTGACATCTCGAACTGTTAAATTAGCAAGATGCAAATCGGACGAAAATTGATTCATTTAGAATCTGTGGATTCAACGAACAATTATACTGCCAATCTGGTAAAATCACGTGGATTGGCATCGGGAACGGTAATTTTGGCAGATGATCAGTTCGAAGGAAAAGGACAAAGAGGGTCGGAATGGCACGTAGAACCTGGGATGAACCTTACTTTTAGTGCCTATTTGGAGTTCGCCAATCTGTCAGTAGAAAATCAGTTTGATTTGTCAAAAGTGATCGCTTTGTCGATCTGTCATTTTTTGGAAAAGCTTGGACTACGTCCTGAGATAAAATGGCCGAATGATATTTTGGTAGGAGGGAGAAAAATTTCTGGTGTCCTCATCGAAAATATGATATCAGGAAAAAGTCCGTTAAGATCAATCGTCGGGATTGGTTTGAATGTAAATCAAATGCGATTTGGAAAGTTTGATGCTACGAGCATTCAATGTGAGTTAGGACAGTTTTATCCGGTCCGAGATGCTCTATTCTCATTCATGTCGTCGTACAATGAAATTTCAGCGGAATTACTTCACCGACCTGAAGAGCTTCATCAGCGGTATTTGGAGAAATTGTATCGCTACAAATCGGTACACTCGTACAAGGATGCTACTGGAATTTTTAAAGGGGCCATTCAGGGAGTGGCGCCCACGGGAAAACTCATCGTCTTAAAAAATGACGAATTAGTAGAGTATGATTTGAAAGAAATCAAATTCCTTAAATCATAAGTAAAATCTGATTAAGCGAAATGCTCTTGAAGTTTTTGCGACATGTAATCGAAGAGGTTTGTCAATGGCTTTTCTACCATCATCTTCAAAAACATATTTACTTGTCCATCAAATTCAATCTTACCTTCTGTTTGTCCTGATTTGTCAGACGTATGAATTGTCAAACGAAAAGGGAAAGGTGATTTTTCTCCGGATTTCATGAAAAGCTTGTCCGTTCCTTCTTCACCATCGTGGATCAAAGAAATGGTTACTCCTCCTTGCACTTTGAATGAACAATCATCTTTCGTCGCTTTAAAATCAGACACTTTGTCTTGCGGTAAAAGGTGGATGATATTGTTGGCATCTTTCAAGAAATCAAATACTTCTTGTTGTGGTGCGGATACGATAACTGTTTGGCTGTTGATTTTCATGTGCTTATTTTTTCCAGGATTGTGGGTCGGCTTTCCATTCGAGTAAAGAAGCTGCTTCTTCTTCCGAGATCAAATTTGTCTCCTTGGCATGCTCCAATAAAATGTCGTAGTTCGTCAATGTACGGTATGGACATTTTGCTTCTGCGAAGTTGTTTTCTGCGATGTCGAAACCATACGTAAAGATGGCAATAAGACCTTTGACTTCTAGGTTTGCTTCGCGCAGCGCTTCCACAGCTTTCAAACTGCTTCCTCCTGTTGAGATCAAATCTTCGATTACGACTACTTTTTGTCCTTCTTCGAAATAGCCTTCAATTTGATTTCCCATTCCGTGCTTTTTTGCAGAGCTGCGAACGTAAATAAAAGGTAATCCGAGTTCCTGAGCTACTAATGCTCCTTGTGCGATACCTCCGGTAGCTACTCCAGCAATAGCGTCTGGCTTTCCGAATGAATCCAAAATGGTTTGAGCATACTCTTGTCGAATAAACGTACGAATGTTTGGATACGAGAGTGTTACGCGATTGTCACAGTAAATCGGCGACTTAATTCCTGATGCCCATGTAAAGGGATTATTCGGTTGTAATTTAACCGCTTTGATTTGCAGCAAAAATTCTGCTACTTTTAGGGCCTTGTCATCGTTAAAAATCATGGGTGCAAATGTACAAAGTATTTGTTGATCATAAGCCAGTAATTTTCGTTGAATCGAAAGATGTCGATAAAAAAAATCCTTTCATTAAGGTAAAGGAGGTTGGTTCGTTTCCAAAGGGAATTCGTCTTTTGTTGAAGACGCAAGTGTCAGTAGATAGTCCCTTACAGATTGTTTGTGAAGATCCTAAGGCGTCGTTTAAAGAGGTGTTTGCCGACTTTATTAAGATTAAAGCTGCAGGAGGTTTGGTAAAACGAAAAGAGTTGTTTCTGATGATCAAACGCAAGGGGATTTGGGATATTCCTAAAGGAAAAATCGACAAGAAGGAAGCGAAGGAGGACGCTGCTATTCGTGAAGTAGCGGAGGAATGTGGAATCGAAGGTCACAAAATTACCGATCCACTCGTGGTTACCTATCATACGATGAAGTGGAAAGGTCGCTGGGCACTCAAACGTACGGACTGGTACATGATGAAGTATAAAGGTCCGCGCAAAGTTGTTCCTCAAATCAAAGAAGGAATTACGAAAGTAAAATGGATGACGGAAGAGCACATGTTGTCCGTTCGTGGTCGTACGTATGGTTCCATCAATGAAGTGCTGGACGCGTATGTTCGTTTAAGAGATGCGAAAGCGGCGAAAAAGAAAGCTGAAAAACTCAACGAAGAGGCATAATTTCTCAAACTCATCATTATTCAGTAACTTGATCTCCGCGAGATCAGGTGTTCTCGTTAATTGGTATTCCATGAAGTGGATTTTTGTTGCATTGATGAGTGTTGTTTTCTTATCCTTTTCTTTCAGAGAAACGGCGGATATTGATGTCGCTCAATCACCAGATCCGAAGCTGAAAGCAAGGGCGCTTATTGTTCTCCAGAACAAATGCAACGATTGTCATCGAAAGAAGAATAAATCGGTCATTTTTACCAAGGACAACATGAATAGCAAATCGCGAAAGATCTACAAGCAAGTCTTTGTCAAGAAAAAAATGCCAAAAGAAGATGTTGTTCTAACGACAAGTGAGCGCAAAGACCTTCAGTTATGGCTGGACAGTTTGAATCCCTGAAAAAATCATTTTGTAGGTGAAAGTTGCTGCTAGTTCATTGGTGAGCGTTTTCCTAATAGTCAGTTTTTATACTGAGATCGCTGTTTGGTGTTGATGATTCCAATGGAATGTCATTTTTAATAGACATAATCTATTTCGTAATATGGCGAAATTGCAATATGTACAAATTGCGAAGACGCTTCCCCCAACTAAAACCGAACTTCATTCAAGAACAATCATGTCGAGTTTTACTTCATAACTCTTTATTCAAAACCGTAGCGCTGGCTTGGGCAGTGGGCATGATGACCACATCATTGATGTTGACGTGTGCTGGTCGAGTAGCTAAGAACAAAGCTGTATCCGCAATGTCTTGTGCAATTAATGGATCAAATCCATCGTACACGGAATCGGCCATATCTTGATTCCCTTTGAATCGAACCAATGAAAATTCCGTCTCTGCTGCACCCGGAGCAATGTTAGATACTTTAATATTGTGCGGCAACAAGTCAATGCGCATGGCTTTAGAAAGGGCATCTACGGCGTGCTTGGAGGCGCAATACACATTTCCACCGGGATACACTTCTTTTCCAGCAATACTGCCAATATTGATGATTTGTCGCTGTCCATCATGTTGTTTAATCAAAGGAATTACCGCTCGAGAAACATACAACAAGCCTTTTACGTTGGTATCAATCATGCGATTCCAATCGTCAGAAAGTCCTTCATCAATTGGACCTTTTCCAACAGCTAAGCCTGCATTATTAATCAGAATAGAAATGTGTGACTTCACATGCTCTGGCAGCGTTTTGATTGCATTTTGTACCTCTTCCTCATTTCGAACATCAAAACTCGAAGTAACCACATCTACGTCATGCGCAGACTGAATATCTTTTGCCAATTCTTGCAGGCGTTCTTGTCGTCTTCCTGTGATAATTAATGAGTATCCTTCTTTTGCAAAGGTTTCAGCACAAGCTTTTCCAAATCCAGCACTCGCGCCAGTAATCAATACGTATGGTTTCTTCATTTTTGAATGAGTTTTAATTTCGGTTTCCAAATAATCAGCGTACAACACAACATCGCCAGTTGAATGGGCAATCGATAACGGTGAATTGCGCCCAAAACGGGTGTTGTCCAACCAATGAGTAAGCCCAAAAGTACGCAAAAGACGATGGCGGATAGTATAAATCCTTTTTCCTTCGAACTCATGGAACGACGTTGAATGATCGCGATAAGCAAGAGGGAAAATAGGAAGAGTGTTTCTAAAAATGCTAGGTATTTTAGTTTTCCTCCAGGATCGTTGGGAAATGGACGAAAAAAGGTGTTTAGTAGGGCATTTGGTGCCGAAGTTATGAGTCGTATGGGCTTATCTTCAATGGAAGGGATGTCTATGAAACTATTCGCGCGATCTTGCTGAAAATGTAAGCGCCAAGGCTTCTCATTTGGCGTGAGGTGCACGGGAATCGGAGCGGCCAAATCACCTAGTTTGACATGAAAAGCATCTATTTCTTCGGTTAACCAAACAGAATCTCCTTCAATTTTTAAGTGATGTGTCTGTTCAGGAGTGAAGTAGTAAAAAACGGAATCGGGAGCATATCGTACGTGAACACCGCCACGACCTACATTGGAAAAATCAAATTGCTTGCGTGAAAGTCGATGAGTTCCTTTGTCTACCACGGATGGAAAAGTGAGAACGAACAGACAGCCTAAGATCAATGGGATTCCCAGTGCAGCGATGAGCTTGTGTTTTGGAGCAAGTGAGTAGATCACATAAACGAATCCGGCCGACAGCAGAGCGATGAGGATATACGGCTTGAAACAGACCAAAGCGAATAAGCCTAAGCCTGTGAAGAGAATACGTCTACTCAGAGATTGCTTCAATCCAATTCCATAGGCAAGTGCACCAATTCCGAATACAATAAAGGGTTCTTTCAGCAATCCCGACGACCAAAATAGGAGATTCGGAAGGAGCAAAAGAAGCACAAAAATGAACAAGGGTTTCAGTTCTGAATGTTGCTGCACCACCAAGAATAGGAGATAGGTGCCGATTAGTGATAACAACGAGAACACCAACATGTGCACGATGATGGATCCAACAGAGATGAAATCGACTAAGGCGTGTGCTCGGATGATGTTTCGGTTGTCATGAAAAACGGCTTGCTTACCAGAATCCCAATGATTGGTTTCTCCTAGGTATTTCAATGATAATTCCTCTGTGGCTCCAATTCCCGATATCAGTTTGAAATAATCGGAAGGTGATTCGTCGTAGACCGAATTCAGAATTTGCGCTTCATGATAGAAGGCACCGGCGTCATTCTTGAGATGTGC
>JBFHGY010000219.1:0-5576 GCA_041582905.1 Crocinitomicaceae bacterium
GAACGTAAATAAGGCGAAGGAGATCGCAGCACTTTTGCCATCATCGTATGAGTTATTGACACTTCGCGATATCGACTTGAAAGAAGACATTCCAGAAACGCAAAATACCTTGGAAGGCAATGCAAAGCAAAAGTCGGAATACGTACTCAATAACTTTAATCTAGATTGTTTCGCTGACGATACAGGATTGGAAATTCCGGCACTCAACAATGAACCAGGAGTTCGTTCTGCGAGATACGCGGGGGAACAACGCGATTCGGAAGCAAATATGCAATTGGTGTTGGATCGCCTCAAAGGAAAGGAAGATCGTTCTGCTCGTTTCCGAACGGTCATTTCTTTAGAATTGAATGGCAAACAATATCTCTTCGAAGGAATCGTGAATGGAACAATTCGAGAAGGGAAGTCAGGTGATGGTGGATTTGGCTACGATCCCATTTTTGAACCTGAAAATTGTGGACGTACGTTTGGAGAAATGACGATGGATGAAAAAAATCAGTACTCGCATCGCGCTCGTGCATTCGAAAAAATGATCAACTTTCTTTCAGAAATCGTAGCGTAAAGAAAGGACAGGTTAGAAGTCAATCACTACGGAGTATTCATTACTATCGAAGTAGTACGTGTCCTCCATCGTTTCTGTTGGAGCAACGAGTTTGACATATCTCCATCCTACAGGTATCTTTTTTGAATAGGCTCCATAATTATTGGCGCTTCCGGCATATTGCCCATCGATGTACACATCGTATTCATCTTGCTCCCCTTGTGAATTCGAATAAGTGTTTACTTTGAGGTAAATATGGTCAGACTTAATCAAAAATTCCTTCTCAGTCGAATGTTCCTTTTTACGCAGAAAAGTGGTTAAACGGAGCGTGTGAATGCCATTTTTGAATAAGATTCCTGTTACCAGATTGGGATGATTTCCCGTTACTGTTTTTACCACTTCGCCATTCGGAGCAATCATCTCCCACTGACAACTATCGTATTTATGAGATAAGTTTTCGATCATAAGTGCATCCCCAGCAACGTATTCATATTGACTCATGTAAAACTCTGCGGAAGCTTTGTTCTTTCTACAGCTCGAAAAACTGAATGCGAAAATCAGAAAGAATGAGAAGAATAGAAGGTTCTTAGACATTGTAAACATGAGGTTTTAGTACTTTTTCATCAAGTTACGTTAATTATTTAAATCAACAGAACGAACAGGAATTTAATCTTGGAATTCTACTTCCTTTTTCCCGAACAAAAGCGTAAATTTGTGAGCCTGAGAAATCAGTAAATACTGATAGATAATCAAGAACAAATAAATCATTATGGCATCACCTAAAATCATTTACACACGCACGGACGAGGCGCCAGCGTTGGCAACTTATTCTTTTTTACCGATTGTTGAGGCGTTTACAAGCGCAGCAGGAGTATCGGTAGAAACAAGAGATATCTCTCTCGCAGGGCGTGTTATCGCGAACTTTCCTGATTTCCTAACCGAGGATCAGCGAATTTCAGATGATTTAGCTGAGCTAGGACAATTGGCGAAATCGCCTGAAGCAAACATCATCAAATTGCCAAACATTAGTGCTTCGATTCCTCAATTGAAGGCGGCAATCAAAGAATTACAAGATGATGGTTACGCTGTGCCAAATTATCCAGACGAGCCAGAAACAGAAGAAGAGAAAGAGATTCAGGCGCGTTACAACAAAATCAAAGGAAGTGCTGTAAACCCTGTATTGCGTGAAGGAAACTCGGATCGTCGTGCTCCGAAAGCGGTGAAAGAATACGCAAGAAAGAACCCTCACAGCATGGGAGCTTGGTCGAACGATTCAAAAACTCACGTAGCGACAATGGGAGCTGGTGATTTTCGTTCGAATGAAAAATCAGTAACGGTTGAAAATGCAGATACAGTAAAAATCGAGTTTACTGCTGATAACGGTGATGTGACAGTTTTGAAAGATGGTCTTGACTTGTTGGCAGGTGAAATCATCGATGCAACATACATGAGCAAGAAAGCGCTTTTGGCATTCTTGGATGAACAAGTGAAGGACGCGAAAGATCAAGGAATCCTTTTCTCTTTGCACATGAAAGCGACGATGATGAAAGTGTCTGACCCAATTATTTTTGGTCACGCTGTGCGTTCGTTCTTCAAAACGGTATTCGACAAGCACGCTGCTGTTCTTGAAGAAGCAGGAGTGGATGTAAACAACGGTTTTGGAAACTTGTTAGGACGAATTGCTGAATTGCCAGCCGATCAACGTGCGGCAATTGAGGCGGATATCGCGGCGGCGTACGAAAACGGTCCGGCATTGGCCATGGTGAACTCCGACAAAGGAATTACAAACCTACACGTTCCGAGTGATGTGATTATCGATGCGTCTATGCCAGCGATGATTCGTACATCTGGACAAATGTGGAACAGCGAAGGGAAACAACAAGATACGAAAGCGGTGATTCCAGATAGTAGCTACGCTGGATTGTACCAAACAACAATCGATTTCTGTAGAGAAAATGGTGCATTCGATCCAACAACAATGGGAACTGTTCCAAATGTTGGTTTGATGGCGCAAAAAGCGGAAGAATATGGATCACACGATAAAACATTCGAAATTCCAGCAAATGGAACGGTTCGCGTAATCAATGCTGCTGGAACTACGTTGATGGAGCACTCAGTAGAAGCTGGTGATATCTGGAGAATGTGTCAAGTGAAAGACGCTCCTGTTCAAGACTGGGTGAAATTGGCAGTAACACGCTCTCGTGCATCTCAAACGCCAGCTATTTTCTGGTTAGATGAAACACGTGCGCACGATGCTGAGTTGATCAAAAAAGTAAACACGTACTTGAAAGATCACGATACAGAAGGATTAGAAATCAAAATCATGTCGCAAATTGATGCAACTGCATACACGTTGCAACGATTGAAAAACGGAGAAGACACCATTTCTGTAACAGGAAACGTACTTCGTGATTACTTGACGGATTTATTCCCTATTCTTGAGTTGGGAACAAGTGCTAAAATGCTTTCTATCGTTCCGTTGATGAACGGAGGAGGATTGTTTGAAACAGGTGCCGGAGGATCTGCTCCAAAACACGTTCAGCAATTCAACGAGGAAAACCACTTGCGTTGGGATTCTCTTGGAGAATTCTTGGCATTGGCAGTTTCTTTGGAGCATTTGGCAGATAAATACGACAACCCGAAAGCGCAAGTATTGGCGGATGCATTGGATGCAGCAACAGGTAAGTTGTTGATCAACAAAAAAGGTCCTTCTCGTAAAGTAAATGAAATCGATAACCGCGGAAGTCATTTCTACTTAGCGATGTATTGGGCTGTGGCATTGGCAGCACAGGATAAAGATGCTCAGTTGAAAGAGCAATTCACAGGATTGGCTGCTGAAATGGCCGCAAATGAAGATAAAATCATGAACGAGTTGAACGAAGTTCAAGGTGTAGCAATGGACATCGACGGATACTATTTCCCAAGTCCAGCAAAAGCATCTGATGCGATGCGCCCAAGTGAAACGTTTAACAGTTTATTGAACGTATTGGCGTAAACCACTGCGTTTAGCAAATTTTATAGACAAACGCCCTTTTCTAATTTCGGAGAAGGGCGTTTTTTAGTAATTTCATTCCATGAAAAAGATTCTATTCCTGATAAGTGTGATTTTGTTCTGTGCGAGCGATGTTTCTGCACAGTCTGCACTGAACGATTGGGAAGGAGAATATAAAGGGCAAATGGCGATTGGTTATGCCAATGGACGCAGTGATTCCCTCGATGTGACATTCGAATTGAGAACGATAGAGAAGGATTCTAGCTGGACGTACAAGATGTTGTACAACAGTAAAACCTTCGGAGAGGTACTCAAAGACTATGAGATCAAACGCGTAGGAATCAATCCTGCCAGTTACGTTCTCGATGAAAAGGACGGTACGCTTATCGACATGACCTACATGGATGGTTGTCTGTATGACATGTTCGAAGTTATGGATAATTACTTCATTTCTACTTTTTGTAAGAACGGTGATGATCTCCGATTTGATTTATTTATGTCTTCTTCAAAGCCGAGTGCGGTAACTGTTTCCGAAGAGGATGAAGAAGGAGAAACCTACGAAGTGATTAGCTACAAGCCTTTATTGCATCAAACGGTAGTTCTTGAAAAGCAGATTAAGCTTTCAGAAGAGGAAAAGGAATCGAATCAAAAGGCAATGGAAGCGTACGATAAACTCGTGGATGCTGCCGACGAAGCGTATGCCCGTAAGAAATATGAAAAAGCCCTCAAATTGTACTCACGTGCAATCGTTTTGATGCCAAGCAACGAGTACGCGAAAAGACAGAAACAACAAACTGAAAAACGCCTATCCAAATGAAATTAGTCTACTTCCTATCCATCATTTCACTTGCCGTATTGTCGAGCTGTGGTTCAATTAAACCTGAAGCTCCTGAGATTATTGTCGAGGAGAACTATGAAGTGCCCAAAGCGAAGCCTTCATACATCAAAGTTCCTATCAAGATCAATTTGAAACCGTATTTTGATGAGACGGATAATAGCATCGACCGCTCTTTTATCGGAGAAGAATCGCAATGTTCTGGGGTGAGTGTCAAATATCATTTTAATCGCGATCCAATTAAGTTTGAAGGAAAAGGAAGCAAATTGAACTTCGATGTTGATGGAAAATACCGTCTCTGGTTGAATTATTGTGCGGCTTGTTCCGACTTGTTTTCGAGTGAAGAATACTGCATTACGTCTCGGATTTATGCGAGCTGTGGAGTAGGTGAACCGATGCGAAAGATTCATGTTGGCTACGAAACAGAAATTGGCGTAGCGAAAGATTACAAGTTGAAATCTAAAACGAAATTGCGCACAATCAAGGCGCTTTCTCCGTGTAAAATTACTGTGTTCGACTACGACGCTACATCCCGCTTGGAAACGGAAGTGGAGGCGATTTTGAAGGACATGGAAAAGGACATTGATAAGGAGATTGGTTCAATTGATCTTCGTCCAGACATGGAAGCAACATGGGAAGTAATGGCCGAGCCAATGGATTTGGAAGGATACGGTTTTCTTGAGCTTCGACCACAATACGTGTCAATGGATGACATCGTGTACAAAGGTGATACAGCCTATTTCAATGCAGTTTTGAAAGCATATCCGCGCATTTTGTCTCAGGAATCAGGAAGAAAGGTGAAACCTTTGCCAAATTTGACGACTTATCGCGATCGAGAAGGATTCGATATCAATATGGATGTGTACACGCGCTACGATTCCCTCAGTAACATTCTCACGCGTAATGTCGCAGGAATGGAATTGGATGTAAAAGGGAAAACCGTCATTTTTGATTCCATTCAGATTTATGGAGCAAGTAACAAACAGCTTCACATCAAAATCAACTTTTCAGGATCGAAGTCGGGAGAGGTGTACTTAACGGGAACACCTGTTTTCGTCGCAGATAGTCAATACATTTCATTTCCCGATTTGGAATTTGATGTGAAGTCAAAAAGTGCGCTACTCAAAAGTGCCAAATGGTTCTTCGATAAGAAAATCACGAATATGCTGCGCAAGGAAACAGAAATCGATCTTTCTCCATACATGGAAACC
>JBFHGY010000220.1:0-5569 GCA_041582905.1 Crocinitomicaceae bacterium
AAGCCACAAGATCAATGTCTAAACCCTGACAAATAAGAAAGGCGCCTCATTTCTGAGACACCTTTATCCGTTTTATTTCTTAGGATGTTCGATAGAACACCGCATGTTTCATGTGCTTCTTTTGAGTTGCATCAAAATCTTGAAGGCATTATCAATATTGCTTGAATTGACAATTACCGTGAATTCGTTCGCTGTGGAAACTACCTGCTCGATGTTGATTCCTTCCCAAGCAAGATGCTTTAAGATGTAGTAATAAACTCCGTAGGTTTCTGTATTCGCTTGAGGCAATTTCACGGTAATGGAAGATAAATTCTTTCCGTGCGCTTTCAATTGCGTTGTACCGAAGAAGTTCTGAACGTCTTCAGCGTATTTTGAGTTAAGAATATACGTTGTTTCTGTAATTCCTTTACAAAGTGTGAAAAAACAGTCTTTGTCTCGTTGAAGGAATTGAATGAGTCGCGTTTGCGCCATTTGTGTTGCTTCAGAGTTCTCGTACGTAAAATCAACAAGATCACTTCGAACTAAGAAGTCACCAATTCCACCAATAATATTATTGATTTTGATATTTACCTTGTGATAAACTCCAGGAGTCATTCGTTTGATAGCCATAACGATAGCTCCTTCTTTGATCTCTTTTCCAGCCGTCTTTTCTATTTCTGGTTTGATCTTTCTCGCTAAGGCAGAAATGTTAATGAGGTTTTCTGTCATCGCTTCGCGCAAAAAGGGGCTGCGGTTGACAATGTCTTCGGTAATCTTACTTATTGAACTCATGTTGAAATCATTGAGTGCCAAAAATAATAAAAAAACGTTACAGATTATCTTTTTTTGTTAATTAACTAACATTTAGCATTAAACTAAAGTAGCAATTGCCTTTTCGACGTATTCTAGGGCTAGTTCAAGCTGTTCAGATTTGGATAAATCCGTGTTGTCGATTACGATGGCGTCGTCTACCTGAACAAGTGGACTCTCTTTACGTGTACTGTCGATGTGGTCTCTTCTCAAGAGGTTTTCACGAACTTCATCTCTTGATGTGGGCGTACCGCGAAATTGCAATTCCTGGTAACGTCTTTCAACACGCGTTTCGATTTCTGCTGTGATAAATAATTTTAACTCAGCATTTGGAAAAACAACAGAACCAATGTCTCGTCCATCCATCACGATTCCTCCTTGACTTCCCATGTATTGTTGTTCTGCAACGAGTTTCTCACGAACTTCTTTTATGGCTGCCACTTCCGACACGAAAGAGGAAATTTCTGGAGTGCGAATGTTCTTCTCCACATTTACTCCATTGAGAAGGAGCTCAGGAGATTTGGTCTCAGGGTTCAAAACGAATTTTAGTTCGATTTGTTCCAAAAGAGAAATGAGTTTTCCACGATTCAGTTCACTATTGGTAATGCATTCATTTTGTAAAGCAAATAAGGTTACTCCGCGATACATAGCTCCAGAATCGATGAAGACATAGTGCAGGTGCCTCGCAAGCTCGCGAGCCAAAGTACTCTTTCCACAGGATGAGTATCCGTCAATTGCTATTGTGATTTTTTGACTCATTTCTGAGGACAAAGAAACGGAATATTTCGAAGCATAAAAAGTAGAGGCACAAAAAAAGGGCGATCAAATGATCGCCCCTTATTAAATTTGATTTCCAAATCTTAGAAGTGGAAAGTAATTCTCAATGAACCAGAAGGTCCGAACATAGCGCTTGAGTTATCTGTTCCAAGTGTGAAGTTAGAACCTCCAGCGATAGTTTCAGTTGTGATTTGCTCAGTCGTTTGTCCTGCTGTAGGCTCAACACGTGTAGTTGTAGTTGTTCCTGTACCAACAGTTGTAAGACCAAGTCCCCATCCGAATTCACCACCTACGGCTAATTTAGGGATTACGAAGTACTCAGCTCCGATGAATCCTCTCAATCCGAACATGATTCCACCTTTGTTGTTGATGCTGTTTACGTCAACAGATCCGTCAACTGCGTTAGTTTGTGTAGCAACACCAGTTGTTCCGTTCCAAGTGTAATCGTTTCCGTAAGTGTACTCAGTATTAGATCCACCACCGAATCCGATACCTAATTCACCTCCGTAGAATCCTTGAAGACGAGTAGAACCTTTACGCCACTCAACACCTCCGTTCAACATAATCATGCTTGAAGAAACTTTCATTTCATCTACTACTGGAGCTGCATCTGGATCAACAGCACCGTTAGCGTCCAAAAATGGAGTGTAAGCTTTCATTGTGTTAGAAGTGAATCCGATGTTGATTCCTCCACGGTACGCCATGTCGTCAGCAACAAAGTACTTTCCTGTAATCACGTTATTTCCGTTCAAGAAAGACCAAGAACCAGCCGAAGAACCTCCGTTTGATCCAAAGATACCTTGAACATACCCCAATAGTGGAGTTGCATCAATAGAAACAGCCCAATCACCAGCTTCTGGCAAATAGTTTTCTCCTTTTTTTGATGTAAGGTCTTGAGCGAAAGATGCAGATGTTCCTAAAAGAACCGCAACCGCTAAAATTGACTTTTTCATAAAAATTTAATTTGTTTGGTTTAACCAAATGTACTATTCTTTTTCGAAAAGGTTTCAAAAAAATAGTCCACACGAAGCGGTTGAAAAGCGGTAATTCGATGAAAGGACTTAAAATAGGGGCTAACGCCGCCATTTGCCGAGGTTCGTGGAGAGTGTTAAAATGTTGTTAAAGCCAGCCTGCGAGTAGACAAGGAATCCGTAATCTAGTCGGAACTTATTGAAGTGTAAGCCTAAACCAAAAGATAGTCCTGCAGCGCCTGGTCGTTGTTCAAGTCCGAGTTGTTTTCTTCGGTGGTAATCGAAGCCCATACGTGCATGAATTGTCTCGGAAAGATTGATTTCCAGTTGGTAAGAGAAGTGATTCCCCAGTTTTTCTAGAAATCCAGCTCTTGGCACAGGAATGGTGTCTCCCGATAAAGGATCGATGGTTGGTTGAAGTGTCGGATCATTATAAGTGATGTCCCACTTGTTGAGTTGGTGCGCCAATACCGTAATGCGGAATGGAGCATGAGGCAATTTGTAGGCTGCAGCCAACTGAAAGTCAACCGGAAGTGGTTTTCGATTGGACGGCGTGTGTGACATAAACTGATATCCAAAGTTCTTCACATGCACGGTTGCTAAGAATCCTTTGCTTTCGTTGTGATACGTCCCCGCGAAATCAATACTGGCTCCAAAAGATGTATATGATTCAAGTTGTGAATAGATGATATTCGCCTTACCTCCAACAGATAAACGTTCATTCAACGCTCGTCCGAAACCAGCACCAGCAATCATTTCGAAAGGACTAAATGTTCCTTCACTGATACCGTTGGTAGCAGTTCGATCAAATTTTCCGTAGTTGACATATTTAATATATCCCACCATGGTACCGTAATCTTTCAATCCGAATCCGTAATTCACCATACCGTGGTTAATCCCTCCAGCATGAAGCGCCTGGCTGACACTTGCGCCTTTTTCCATTTCATCGTTCAAAAGAGAAGGATTGTTAACTCCCATGCTGATGTCATCACCAGCTCCTGTTATGAAGTTTCCTCCAAGCCCAGCGTCTTGAGCGCTGTAGTACAAATCGAGAAAGGGAAAAGCATTTTCTCCACCCGTTTGTGCAGAAACAGCCGAGGAAGCAAGTAGCAAAAGTGTCAGAAGTTGAATTTTCATACGCATGTAACGCAAAGAAAAAGCAAAAATTTTAATCGGCTTCAACTTTTTGAGAACAAAGTGCATTTCTGATTCTGATAAATGGATATTTGGAAAAATGCGCTGGATATTCGTACCTTCAAGCATTCTACTTAGGCGGCTGCGCTGAGCCGTAATACTGATTAACTGACTATGAGCCATCTTATTATTCGAATTTTCAGGAATTCCACCACGCGGATAATGTTCATTATCTATTTGTTGATCATTGGTTTGTCTACTTTTTTTCTTGTGTTCGGATATTTTGATCAGCTAGCGCTTCAAGAGGAAGGACAATACCGAAAGCTTCAGGCGGTGGTGAGTTCCGTAGCGATGGAAATGGACGGTGATGAAATTGAAGCGTTGATGAATTCTTATCCGGAAAAAGACGGAATTACTAGTAAGGAGGCGAATGGAATTTATCGAAAGTACAGCGAAATTATGAATGGTGTTGTGAAGCATAACAACATTAATTCTCCCATGTACACGCTCGTTTACAATCCTGAAAAGAACATTTTTGAGTATGGAATTCGCTCAGATGATCAGGTGTATTTTCGCCATGCCTACGTGAACTTTCCAGATGTTCTCGTCGAGAAGATGAATGATGGGGGAACGATTCCGCGCTACAGTTCTGAAAATGGAACATGGATTTCAGCATTTTATCCCATTCGTAATAGTGAGGGAGAAGTAGTGGGACTTTTGGAAGCGGATGAGGAGTTTACTTCGTTCATTATGGAAGTGCGCGATCGCTTTTTGAATGGAGCGATGGTGATGCTTGTGATCGTTGTTCTTATTGCGTTGGCTGTATTGTTTTACGCACGGCGAATTTTGAAAGAGGAGGAGCGACAAAAAGAAATACTACGTGATCAAAAGCGAACCATTGAGTTGAAGAATCTCAATATTAATGCTTCCATTAATTATGCGCTGAAAATTCAATCTTCGCTTTTGCCTTCAGAAGGACATTTTTCCTCACTTTTCGACGATTACTTCATCTTTTATCAGCCTAAGGATATAGTTTCTGGAGATTTCTATTGGATGGAACAAATTGGAGATGAAGTGTACGTTGCGGTAGCGGATTGTACTGGGCATGGTGTTCCTGGAGCAATGGTGAGCGTAATCTGCTCGAATGCGCTCAATCGTGTAGTGAAGGAAATGGATAAACGGAATACGGGTGAAATTTTGGATCATGTAACAGATGTCGTAACAGATTATTTCTCAAAAGGAGATACACGAATGCGGGACGGTATGGATATTGCATTTTGCCGAATCAACCTGAAAACCTTGAGACTTGAATATTCTGGCGCCAATAACCCTGTGTATATTGTTTCGAAGGATGATTTTCAAACCCTACCAAGCTCTCGCCAGCCCATCGGAGAATATCCGAATAGAAAGGAGTTTGAATCTACTTCACTGCAGTTGAATCATGGAGATCAAGTATATCTTTTTTCTGATGGCTATGCGGATCAATTCGGTGGCCCTGCAGGAAAGAAGTTCCGAACACAAAAATTTAGAGAACTGATTCGTACCGTTTCCAATTTGCCCATGCAGGAGCAGGGATCGGTTTTGGAGAGAAGGTTTAACGAATGGCGAAATGATTTGGAGCAAGTGGATGACGTTTGCGTGCTCGGTATTCGCGTCTAAACACGCTTTCCCAATTCAATGACTTCTAAATCATGGATTCTGTCTCCAGTAATAGAAAAACGCATGATGGTTTTTACTTGATGAAATCCTTTGTATCCGCAAGCTCCTGGATTCATCCATAACATGTTAAAACGTGGATCATTCTTAACCAAAAGAATGTGCGAGTGTCCACAAATAAATAATTTGGGAGCTCCGTTTTTCTGAAGTTCTTCAAATGCAGGCTTACTGTATTTTCCGGG
>JBFHGY010000221.1:0-5561 GCA_041582905.1 Crocinitomicaceae bacterium
CTTATTTTTTTGGCTCTTCTTTCCTTGGTTTTAGAAAGTTGACCGAAAATTTCCTCTTCAGACTCATACTTGAGGACTTTCTTGAAGTCAAAATCGTCTAGGTTTGTGATGTCGAATAAGTCGCGAAAACTCTGATTACATTCAAGAACTTTGTAATTATCGTTGATCGTGAATGTGGATTCAAGACTTGAGTAAAAGAGCTTGTTATATTTTTCTTCCTGAGCTTTTAACTGGAGGTTAATCTCATTGTGTTCGACAGCATGTCGGATAGCATTATTCAGAACAGAAGCACTGAAATTTTTCCGAAGAACGTATTCATTTAAACCTTCATTTTCAGAATACTCCTCTTGGGGAATATCATTACAAATGAGAATGATCGGAGCATGTGCTATTTTTCGTTGAAGAGTTTTCATCCCAATTTCTCCAAGTTCACTCATCATTTCTACACCAAAAAAACAAACGTCCATTGCTTCTTGATGAAAAATGGATATAGCATTTTCCAGAGTATAGGCAGGAAAAAGCTTCATGCTCAAATTGTCAATTTTGTCAAGGTGAAGTTTTAATTCATTGAAAGCATCCTCGCTTTTTTCAATAATTAACACATTCAAATTTCGATCGAGATCCATATCGGGGATTTTAGTTTAAAGCTTCACTGAAGTTAGGCGTCAAACAAACATACAGATTAATTGCCCCATTGCTACACACTTTACTGTGTAGAATTTCCCCAGTTTGAATGGTTTTATGGGATGGTAATTTGCGTAAGTGTTTGTTCTTCAGTTGAAAAAGTTTTTTGGTGTTCCGTTTGATATACAGAGAGCAGTAGTAATCAAAACAAAATATAAAATGGAAAAGAGCACAAGAAATTTATTAATAGCAGGAGTGAGTGGATTAGCAGTTGGAGCAACGCTGGGAGTTTTGTTTGCACCTGCAGAAGGAAAGAAAACACGCGCAAAATTGAAAGAAAGAGCGAGTGATTTGGCGGATAGTTTTTCGAAGAAAGCGGAGAACCCACAAGATATGTTCGCTGAAATCAAACACAAATTGGATACTTCTCTAACGAATGGGAAATCGGAGCTGAAAGACGAATTGATTGAACAAATTGAGGAGTTGGAAGCATCATTAAAAAAGGCATAGAATGAAATTGAACGATCAAATAGAAGGAGCTGTGAAGGAAATCGAAGGATATGTTGAAGCTCGAATCGAGCATACACGATTGGAGACAGTGGAAAAGGCCACAAATACATTATCGACTATTCTTGGGTGGATCGGAATAGCAGCAGTTGCGTTCGTATTAACCTTGTTAATTACGGTATTGGCAATTGTATTACTTGAACAATTAACGGGAGCTTACCTTTCTGCCATCTTAATTGTCTCAAGCTTCTATTTGGTCTTGCTGATATTGATGTCCAAGTTCCGTGAGAAAATCCTCATAGTGCACATCAAGAATATGATTCTTGGTATTTATTTAAACGATGAAAAGGAAACGAAAAATGGATAATATCGAACGTTTACAGAAGTTGAAGGAGCTAGCTGAATTGAAAGCGCAACTACATAAGAAAAACGCTCTCGGTTACCTTCCTTGGAATCAAACTACGCAAGACGAGGAAACTTGGGACAAAGTGTTTCAGTATGGGAAAATTGGATATGCAATTTTTCAATTTGTGAAAAATTCAAACGCTGAAGAGCAGGAATCAGCATAACGAAATGATTAGTTCTAAAACATATCGAACAATTATCCTATTCGCACTAGCTGCCGTAACGATATACCACACCAAGGCGATCTCGATGACGATCATTTTTAGTGGTCTTGCCGCAATGTTTTTGCACCCTTTGGTGCTTAAATTGGAAGGGGCAGGAGCGAGCCTACCTGTGGCAAGTGCCATTGTTGTATTTGGGACAAGTATTGTACTAGCGACTATTTTCGGATTTTTCGTGTACGAAGGTGCGAACATTGTTTCGAATTTGCCATCTGAGAAGATGGAAGAAACGATGAAAGACCCAGCCAAAACGATTGATAAGTCAACAAATATTGATGTCCGGCATTATCCTGAGGAATTTGAGGAAGTCGTTGATAATGTGAAGAAAGCAGGAACCAAATTTGCCGTTGGCTGTATTTCGAGTATCAACGCAACAATCACTTTTTTAGTGAGCTGCCCAATTTTTATTTTCTTCATATTGCTGAGTAGAAAGCAACTACGAAAATTCTACTACCTCAGTTTTAAGAAAAAGAATCGCCACCTCGCGAATCGGATTTTGGAACAAATTTCTTTGGTATATGCTCGGTACATTAGAGGCATGGTCTACGTAATGTGTATCGTGGCATTACTCACAGGGGGCGGATTATTCCTACTGGGAATACAACATGCCATTTACTTAGGTTTGTTAGCAGGTTTCCTAACGGTTGTTCCGTATTTCGGGATATTCGTAAGCGCTGCAATTCCGGTGTTTATTGCGCTTCTAACAAAAGACAGCTTGTGGTACCCTGCAGGCGTTATTGGAGTGTTTTTGATCGTACAATTTTTAGAAGGAAATATTATAACGCCCAAGATTATGGGAGATCAGGTTGGACTGAATCCCCTTATGGTTATCATAAGTATTATTATTTTTGGGGCTATTGGTGGAGTGTTAGGAATGATTTTGACAATTCCGATTCTAGCACTTTTGAAAATTGTCTCATACTACATTCCAGGGTGGAAACCCCTGAGACATTTATTAAAATCATCTAATTAGAGGAGGGTGAAATAGAGAAGAAAATGGAAAAAACAGATTTACAAAACATCTTAATTGTAGACGACGAGAGAGACATTTGCCTTTTGGTAAGAAGTATTTTGAAGCGGAAAACAGCTGCTAAGATTGATTTAGCCTATTCAGTTTCGGAAGGGAAGGAAAAGTTACACGAGGTAAATTATGATCTTGTTTTTTTTGATGTTCGTCTGCGTGACGGAAGTGGAATTGAATTAGTGGAGGAAGTTAGATCAAATAGAGAAACCTCTCCGTACATAGCAATGATTAGCGCCTACACCTCAAAGGTTGACTTGGAGGTAATGGACGATCTAAATGTGAATGAATTTATTCCAAAACCGCTTTCTTCTGAAAAAATCATCAATTGTTACCTCGCTGCATCTGCGTAAATGTTTATTTTAGGAACGTAACTAATGTGAATTAATAAGAGCTGAATGGCAAATGTACTTGTAATAGATGATGATATAGATATTTGCGCTCTTTTGAAACGGTTCCTCAAAAGAAATAATTTTGAGGTTCAAGTTGCTCACTCTGGGAAAAAAGGTCTCGACGCCCAGAAAAACAATTCTTTCGATGTGGTGCTATGCGATTATCGCCTTCCTGATATGGATGGGCTAGAAATGATTCCTGCACTCAAACGAAACAATCCGGACTCTGAAATTATCGTGATAACGGGGTATTCAGATGTACGATTGGCTGTTAAAGTGATGAAAATGGGGGCGTTCGAATACGTCACAAAGCCCATTCATCACGAAGAAATTCTCGCCAACGTTAAAAAAGCGATCGAGAAAAAGAACAGCAAAGCTGAGTCTTCTGACAAAGGAAAGACTCTAACGAAAAAATCCCCAGCAAAAAATCCCCCAAAAACAAAATACGTAGAAGGTACCGGAGTACAAGCTCAACGCCTGCGTAAACTGATATCCCTCGTCGCTCCAACCGATATGACAGTGGTGATCACTGGAGAAAGTGGAACAGGTAAAGAAGTGACAGCAACTCACATACATGAAGCAAGTAAGCGACGTGACCATCCGATGGTGGCCGTGGATTGTGGAGCCTTACCCCAGGAATTGGCGGGAAGTATTCTATTTGGACATTTGAAAGGTTCATTTACAGGAGCTCTCAAAGATAAAATCGGTCACTTCGAAGCAGCAAACGGAGGAACACTCTTCCTGGATGAAGTAGGAAATCTCAGCTATGAGAATCAAATTAAGTTGCTACGCGTTCTTCAGGAACGAAAAATTCAACGAATTGGCGAATCGAAATCGAAAGACATTGACGTGCGGATTATTGCTGCAACTAATGAAGATTTGAAAGCGATGGTGCAAGAAGGAAAGTTCAGAGAGGATCTTTATTATCGTTTGAATGAATTCAGCGTCGAGTTGCCGAGCCTGAGAGAAAGAAAACAAGACATTGTGGAAATTGCGACGTTCTTTATGCAGGAAGCTGCGAACGAGTTCGATAAAGAAGTGAACGAAATCGATTCAACTGTGGTAACGGCGTTTGAAAATTATTCATGGCCCGGAAATATTCGTGAATTGAAGAACATCATGAAGCGAGCAACACTCCTCACAAGTACCCAATCGATTGATCTGAGTTCAATCCCTGTTGAGATTCAAAATCCAGTTTTATATGAGTTCGAAGAGGAAGGCGGTTCTGAAATCTTGGAACTAAGAAAGGTGACGGAAAGAGCTGAAAAGAAAGCCATTCTTCAAGCCTTACATAAAACAGGAATGAACAAGAGTAAAACGGCAGAATTACTCAATGTAGATCGAAAAACACTCTATAACAAAATCAATTCCTACGGAATCGATATATCCTAATAATCCTAACGTTTCTAGTAATATTCTAAAAGGCTGAGGTTGTTCCCTCATACCTTTAAGGTCTTTTTTTGCGCGCTTTTCTGCGTTCCTGAGCTTATTTCATTTTTCTATTGAGAAAATTCAAATAATTCAATCCGACAATGTGTGGGGATTGTACGCACGAATGGGGAAGAATATCCACAGTTTTTTGAAATGAAAATAATGGCCTACCTCATAAAAACTTGATTATCAATACATTTTAAATGTAGAAAGGGGTTGGCAGGAATCATGCACATCCAATGGCAGAACACAAAAAACAAACAATATGAATTTTACAAGAACAATTGGAGCAATGACACTATTAGCAGCGACCGCCCTTGGAAGTTGTCAAAAGTATGAAGAGGGACCGGCTGTTAGTTTGACACCACGTGAGGACCGTGTAGCAAATACGTGGGTGATTGCTTACGCAGAAGAGAATGGGGAGAATGTATCAAGTGATTTTGATCAGTACGAGTTATATCTCAAAACAGATCGTGATGCTACCTTGACAGCGAGCTACACTGCATTCGGAACAGATTTCAATACAACAACGAATGGAACATGGAACTTCACAAATGATGACGAAAATATTCGTTTCGACTACGAAGATGATGATCAAGATAACGAATTCAGAATTCTTCGTCTAAAAAGCGACGAACTATGGCTGCAAGACATCGACCAGGATTTAGAACTACACCTTCTTCCTAAGTAGTCATCAACTCCCAGACTCACAAACTCCCAAAATACACAATAGAATACTCAACATTAAACAAAAAAAACACACATGAAAATTTCAAAAACAAACGTAAAATCAATTTTATTCACAGGTCTATTGTCCACATTGGTGGTATTACCATCATGCTCAAAATATGAAGAGGGACCGGGAGTTAGTCTAAGAACTAAGAAAGCACGCGTTGCCAATACGTGGGAAGTCGAAAAAGCAATGAGAAACAACGAGGACGTAACGGACGATTACGACGA
>JBFHGY010000222.1:0-5553 GCA_041582905.1 Crocinitomicaceae bacterium
ATTGTCCTTTCAACTTTCTTCGTAGAAGCGAATCGAAGTTCGGCGTCGAGATGTACACTACACCTCCTGAACGAAGCACACGGTGAATTTCCGAAGTAAATGATTGAGGAAAAGAAACATGTTCAATCACTTCAATACAAACCGCTAGGTCAAAGGAATTGGCTTCAAATTGGACATCTTCCAGTCTGCCTTTCGACATGTTCAATCCTTTCTTTTCGGCTAAGGAGATGGTGGCATCGGTTAATTCCGTTCCGTACACTTCCCAGCCACGTTTCAAGGCAATCTCCGCGAAAAAAGCACTACCTGAACCGATGTCGAGCAAACGATTGGACTTTCGAAGTGGTTCGAATCGATCCAGAATTTCCTCGTATCGTTTCGCTGTAATGGGAGAAAAGAACTCGGTCAATTCGTACTCGTTCGAGTAATACCTTTCCAGTTCTTCATCCGAAGGAATTTGTTCAGAGAAAATGAATTGACAAGCCTTACATTGTTGCAAATAGGCGTGTTGGTATTCTGAAAGCACATGCAATTCCGTAGATTGACAAAGAGGACAAGATGTATGTTTAGTGCTCATTCTTCTCCAGTTGGTTGAGTAAATCTGCGAGTACTTTTGTTTGCATTTCTCTTGAGTACGATTGAATGATTTGTGAGTTCGAAGTTAATGCAATTGTTCCGTGATTCAGTTTTTCTTCGATCAGCGCTTTTAGTGAAGAGTACAACTCCTCTTTGGTTGAAGAACAACTTCCCAAGCCCGTTTCATTGAGCGTTTCTTCTACGATATCGAAATCGTTCGGATATTGAACAATCGGTTTTTCGAAGCACAAGTATTCATACAATTTGCTGGAAGGAATACCTTTCATATTGGCGTGAGAAAGCATCAATAAAGCATCCGAATTCGCTTGCATTTGAAGCACTTCTTCCTTTGGAATACGATCTGAAATGAAAATGTGGTCAGCAATCTGCTTCGAATTTGCTTCAATGCGTTTTTCCTGAACTGGATCGAAGGCAGCTCCAGGAAATTGGAGATAAACGGGAAGGTGATCTTTCGTAATCAACCTCGTTACCACTTCGAGGACGTCTTCAATGGGTTGCGTGTTGTATAAACTTCCATTGTAGGTGAGAACAAAGCGATTGTCGTCCGTTTTCCCTGCGGGAACAGTTAGTTCGTATCCATTCAGAAGGACATGACCTGGACGCTGAACAAAGGATGATATTTTTTCTACGTAGTAAGGTGACACGGATGTAATGCAGTTAGCGGAACCGACCCATTTTTTCTCGGATCGAATTGCGAATTTTTTCACCATTCGACTCAAGAGTCCATCTCCGCTAGTTCCTACAAAATCGCTCGTATTCCAATCGTCACGGTAATCTGCGATCCAATTGACTCCAGTTTTTTTCTTCAAACGATATCCAAAGGAGAATTGATTGAACGGTAATCCCGTTATCACGACGGTTTGGGCATCCTCGTTCTCAGCGATCCACTTTTTTGCTTGATGATACATATTTCGCGAGGGAATCGCACGCAGGGAGAAATTCTCCGCGATCAACGCAAAAAACGTAAAAATCCGACTCAATTTTTGAAGCGATGATCCAGAAAATCGCGTGTATAATCGATCCCGTAACGATGCTTTGTAGGGCATGTAGAAGACTTCATATCGATCGTTTTTCTCATGTAAGACTTCATTCTCACTGGAAACAAGAGCATCTTCGGGTGTTTTCACCTCCTGATCCCAACGTCGTGTAATGATTGTCGGGTAGTAGCCATGTTGACTCAAATAATTCGCCCAACCCTGCGCTCGTTGTCCTGCCGTTAAATTGCAAGGAGGGAAGAAGTAGGATATGATGAGTACTTTTTTCAAAAAAGCGTGTTGAAAGACAATATTGCGTTATTTTGCAGTGCTAAATTACTTTAAAAATCGAATTGAAAAAGAAGAAACTCATACTATTAACTTCTGAGTTTCCCTACGGGAAAGGCGAAACATTTCTAGAAACGGAAATTAGTTTTTTAGCGAAGGAATTTGATGAGGTGTTGATTATTTCGTCTGCTCCTAGTGTAGACAATCGGAGAGAGCTTCCCGATAATGTGACCTGTGAACTCGTTTCAAATAAAATCTCGCGTTGGGATAAACTTAAAGCACTTTTCGGGATTCTTTCAAGTGATTTCCAGAAGGAGAAGCGAAGAGTGCAGGAAATCTATCAAACGGAATGGACCCAAGGAGTTCGGAACACAGCACTAATTGCGCTGTATCAAGGTAGAAAATGGCACAAACGATTGACTCGTTATTTTGCTGAACCCGATTTTGATACTGTTTTTTACAGTTATTGGTGTACGAATACGGCACTTGGACTTGCTTTATTAAGGCGAGATAATCCTACTGCTAAAGTCTTCTCTCGAGTGCATGGATGGGATTTGTATTTTGAAGCTACGGCATACAATTATCAACCTTTTCGTGGTTTGATTGGAGATCATATAACGGGATTATTTCCCATCTCGGATAAAGGAACGCATTACATCCGTGGGCGTTGGAAAGTGGAAGGAAACCAAGTTCAGGTAGCAAGGCTAGGAACAAGAGAAATGCAGAGAAATTCACTCGAAATTCATCAGAATTCCATCGTTAGTTGTTCGAGCATGATTCCTTTGAAACGTGTTCATCTAATTGCTGAATCGTTGAAACACATCGATGATATACAGTTGAACTGGTATCATTTCGGAGATGGACCTGAGCGGGCTACAGTGGAGAAAATCTGTACGTCAATTGATAATGAGAATATAAACGTCCATTTCATGGGACACGTTCAAAATGCTCAAGTATTGGAGTGGTATCGAATCAATAGGCCCGATCTTTTTGTGAATGTGAGTACGACTGAGGGAATTCCTGTTTCTATTATGGAGGCAATGTCATTTGGAATTCCTGTTTTGGCCACTAATGTTGGTGGTACAGGAGAAATTGTGAATGATCAAAACGGAAGTTTGTTAAGCGCAGATATTACGGCATCGGAACTGGCAAAGAAAATTCAAGATGTTTTTCGAATGAATGAAAGTGAGCGGAACGAGCTTATTGATAATGCATACGAGACATGGAAAACGCGTTACAATGCTCAATTGAATTATTCGGACTTCGCGAAGGGTTTAGTGAGGAGTTTGGAAGAATAGATACGTGTCAATTCCGCGGTGTAAACGGAAATATCAAACTGTTCACTGAAATCTTGAGCCTTTTTTCCCATCTCAAGACGTTGCTCAGGATTCTTTATCAGTAATTCAACTTTATCCGCAAGCGCTTCAGCGTCAAAAATATTGATCAGAAACCCATTTTCTCCTTCCAAAATGAGGTCTTTGTTTCCTCCACCGTTTGTACATACCACAGGTAATCCTGCTGCCATCGCTTCGATAAGCACGAGTCCAAATGCTTCAGATTTTGATGTATGTAGGTAGAGTGAAGCTTCGCGTAAGACATTTTCAGGATGATCAACTTTACCGTGAAAAGTAATGAAATTAGAAAGTTCATTTTGGGATACATACTCTTCCAGTTTCGACCTGTTGACACCATCTCCAACAAGATCAAGTCTGACATCAATTTCTCTTTTTAGAAGTTGTTCAATCACTTGAATGGCGAGGAGCTGATTTTTGTTCTCTACCAAACTACCAATCATAACAATTCGATTGGATGCTTTTTTCTTCACTTCAGCATAAAAGCGTTTTCGATCAATTGCATTGAGCAATTGGTGCACTTGAACGGTTGGAGGAATTACTTTTCGAGCATAGTTTGCGGTATCATTGGATATGGCAATAGCCGAAACGGACTTCTTTTTGAAGGATGTTAAAACCAAGCGACGCTCGTACCAATCCGTCCACATTTTCTTTTGAAAGCAATGCGACCATGAAAAGGGTTTCAATTGGTGCATGTTGTCGTGAAAATGGATGAAATAGTGAGCTTCATAGTGAATCTGACTCAACACCATGATGGTTTTGAAAAGATGAGCATGGATGATGTCCGGTTGAAATGCCTCGATTGTTTCCTGCAACTCACTCACGCTGACACTCGCTTTTCCTGTAATCGAAGGAACTATATCTGCAGGAACTACTTTCCATGGTAACGATTCCGTAAGAAAGGTGTAGGCATTGTCAGGTTGAAAGGTAATGAGCAACACTTCGTGTTCACCTTGCGAATGAATTTCGTTACAAATATCCAATGCGATGCGTTCTGCGCCACCTTTTCGGAGATTCGGTATAATGTGAATGATCTTCATGTTCAAGCACTCAGAAAGGCATTCATACGATCTTCAGCAAGGGTGTTTAAGTAAGCTGAGTACTCCAAACAACGCTTAGAAAGGTAATCTCTATCTTCTAAAACTTCTTGAAGCTTCTGATAGATATGCCAACTGTCATCGACACCTTGAACCACGAGTCGGTCCTTCAATTCATCATCGTAATCGAAGAAAGCACTGGTGTAAGCAGAAACGCACGGAACCCCTTGAGAGATGCTTTCAGAGCAAACTTGTCCGCCTGATGCCTCGGAGAAGGTAGCGTGTAAGTTTACTGTCATTCGTCCGAGCAGTTTCACAAATTCTGAATGCTCAATAAAACCGTGGGCATGAATCCGAGAAGGATCTCCGAGATAACTTAAATCATCCGCATTTGAGACATGAAGTCGGGAGTTCTCGACCATGAACCCAGCTGTTGCCATGTTGTGAAAGTTCTTGCGAAAGGTATCACTCACCAAAGCTCCAATGTTGATGTGATCGTCAAATGGTGCTTGCTCCTGCGGCTCAGGATTGAAATAAATGATTTCCTTGCAATCGAGATTATGAAGCTTGTTAATCGTAAGCGCGAGTCCTTTTTTGGCAAAACCGAGCGTATCAATAACGCCTGAAAGTCTTCCGTCTATCATTTGCTTGAGCGCACGTTGCTGAAACTCATTTTTGGACAATTCTGCCAAGAAACCGTGGTAGATCACTTTCACTTTGAGAGCAGGGTTTACTTCTTTTGCTGCTTTCGAAATGGTATAGAAATACGGCGCAAAGCCATTAAAAATGAGTTGATCGAATTTTAATTCTCCAATGTGTTTTCCAATTTCGATTTGACTCTTTTCAGACAAAAGGCTGTTGGAATAATACTGAGGAAGTTCAATCCAGTTTTCTGGAAACAATGAAATTCCAGCCGACTTCACTCCTTGCCATGAATAACCTGTGTTTTGTCCCAATAAAGTAAATATCGCGTGCGTTTCTCTCAACTTACTGATTTGAGACTTGACATCTTCACATAAGATGGGATCGTTCTTTTTGAGTTTTAATTCTTCCCGTAGTTTTCTAATCATAGCAATTGATTACAAATGAGCGCTCGTCAGAGTGTTTCCGTCTGAAAAGTATCTGGATGGTATAGTTTTTTAATAGTTCAAAAATCCACTTTCGATGGGTTTTCTGCAATTCAGCATATTCCGAGAGCTTACGTCCTCGAAGCTTGGCGAAAAAGTGTAGAAATCCATCCAAGGTTTGATTCTTGAAGATAGTGATTAATGTCAGAAGGGTGTACCAAAAACCACGTGTTTTTCGAAG
>JBFHGY010000223.1:0-5553 GCA_041582905.1 Crocinitomicaceae bacterium
CGAGGTGTATCGGCTTTCACATAGTTGGATGGCGAAAATGGTTCTGTTACGAACACAAATACTGCGGTTCCTTCATGTATTTCTCCGTATCGGGCCTGTTCGAGTTTGTAGCTTGAAATTTCCGCTTTCGAACTGTACCAGTAGTCGGAATCTTCTTTGGTAGATGTTCCTGTCTCATTGGTACTGACGATATTGTCTACTGATTTTTCGCCAACCAGATGCAAGGAATTTTCAGAGCAACCAATCAAAATCGAAGCAGCAATTCCGCTAAGAATAAGTATTTTTTTCATCGTGATTCGTTTTCATAATTAGACGAGTGAAGGATGGATTTCTTGCATCCTCCCATCAAGTCTTTGGAAGTTACTGATTTTTCTTCACTTCCTACGGAACGTAACGGTCGCGCAATTTCAAAAATGGACGTTCAATGATCAGGGAAAGAATGATCCCAACGGAGATGGAAAGAAGGAAAAACAAGAGTGAGTTCAGGTTGGCGCCATAGTGTAAATGATCGTTCATGAAGTTACGACAGGCGATGTGCCAGAGGTAAATGGAGTAGGAGTGACGGCCAATTAAGGTGAGTAATGAGATGAAAGGTTGAATCGATTTTCTAAGTAACTCATTTGGAAGATTCAGTTGAGTAAGAGAGAATAAGGTGAGTAAACCAAAGCCAAGATTGACGGTAGAAAGTCCAAAAGTGTTCATTTCATAGCTTCCTCCTGCATACATAAAACCCGGAGCCATGAGAACCCCAGATAGAAGCAGGAAGAGCCAACGCCATTTTGAGAAGAAGGAGAAAAATGTGGTGAAATGATAAAGGTAACCAATGAGGATTCCGATAAGAATTCCATCCGATCGTAGGTGAGTAGCCATGAAGGAAAAGAAGGGCTCATTTCGATGTGGGTACGAAACATAGAAGCGCATACAGAAGCTCAGAATGATCAAAGAAATCAATACAGGAATCACCAGTTTTTGCTTGTCAAGCGTCTTTGTTTTGTAGGCGATGAAACTCAATAAAGCAATAGCAAGGTAGAAATGCTCTTCCACCGCAAGCGACCAGGTATGCGTCCAAATGTGGGACAGATAGCTTTGTAAGTAGAATACTTCGCCTAGCAAGTCGGGAATAGTTGGAACAAATCCGTCTCGATAATGCTCAATGACGATCGATCCTGCTAGGAAGATGTAAAATGCAGGGTAAATTTTGAATCCTCTACGCAGTAGAAAGCGTTTTGTATTGAGCTTGTTACGTTTTTTGTATTCACTGAAGATTAATCCGGATACGAGAAATCCACTGAGAACAAAAAAAAGGTCAACACCGAGCCATCCGAAATCATACAATGGGTTATTCGCAAGTTGGCTGTGTCGGAACAATACCAAAAGAATTGCGACGCTCCGCAGAATATCCAGTCCAACAATCCGCATCCGTTCTATTTCAATTCGGCCAAAGCCTTTTTCGTTCCAATTTTAGCGGTAATGTAATCTTTGTCCAGTTTCGGAGATCGTGCTGGAGAATATTCTCTTCCGTAGAAAATGATCTGCAAATGCAGTTTGTTCCAAAGTTCTTCAGGAAAGAGTCGTTTGGCGTCTTTTTCGGTTTGATCTACATTTTTTCCGGTTGTGATTCCCCAACGAGTTAACAGTCGGTGGATGTGCGTGTCGACGGGAAAAGCAGGAACTCCAAATGCTTGCGACATCACAACAGAAGCTGTTTTATGTCCCACTCCAGGTAATTCTTCCAGTGCTTCAAATGATTCAGGAACTTCTCCTCCGTATTTGTCAATCAACATTTCAGAAAGAGTGAAAATAGCTTGTGATTTTCGAGGAGAAAGTCCGCACGGACGGATAATCTCACGAATTTCATCAACGCTCAACTTCACCATGTCAAATGGATTGTTCGCACGCTTAAATAGTAGCGGAGTGATCTCGTTTACGCGTTTATCGGTGCACTGCGCAGAAAGCAATACAGCAATCAAGAGCGTGTAGGAATCTGTGTGATCCAAAGGAATCGGTGTTTCTGGATACAGTCGTTCCAATTCTTCAACGATGTATGTGCATTTTTCTTTTTTCGTCATTTGATCTTAAATCCGTTTTTAACAAAGCGAATGAATTCTTTAAACTGCGATTTTTGGGTGAAAATCTTCCTAAATTCTTCAGAGTTGCTGTTGTTTTCTTCTTTGGTTGGAGCTTTTGTACTCTCGTTCTGTTTGGATGAAGTCTCTTCTTTCTGGTTCTCAGCATTGTCCAAGTCGTCGATAACATCCAACAGGTGATTTTCTTGTTTAGACAATTCATCTGCTCGTGCGAATCGCTGCTCGGCGGCTTTTTTATATCCTTGCTGCTCAAGCAAAAGCCCTAAGTTGTTTTGCGCTACTGCATCCGTTGGATCTAAATCTACGGCCTTGGTATAATCTTCAACAGCTCCGTCTAAATCACCAAAGTTGTTTTTAGCGAATGCCATTGCTGCATATCGATATCCATAATCGGGTTGAAGATCAATGGCTTTCTGTAGATCGGCAAAACAGTTCTCTTTGTCCATATTGTGCAAATGAGCTACACCTCGATCCGAGTAGATATCTGGATGATTGGGTGTGATTTCCATTGCTTTCGTGTAAGCTTCAATCGCTTCATTCACTTTCCCTTCTTTCAAGAGTTCGTGCGCAATTTCATGTGTCGGATTCGCAAACATTGGGTACATTTGAATTATGAAGGACAAAGGTAGGGACTTTCCGCAATACAGGAAATTGTTCAACGAAAAGGCATTTTACAAGATCAATAGTGACCGTCACTTCGAGGAGATTCAACTCTTTGGGTCACGCAGTGTAAGTTATGCCTTCACCGCAGAAAAATACCCCGAAATGGTGCGCATTCAGGACATGCTCAACCTTGCCGAAGGGTTTTTGGCAAGCTCAAAAGAAGAGTACGAAGCCTTACTGAATCACTAAACGTTCTGCTTTACCGTTTGTCGACTTGACTAGGTAGATTCCTTCCTCTAAATCAGAAACATCAATTGTTGTTTTTCCAGCGTTCACCTCTGTGGTAAGACATGTTTTTCCATTTACATCTACGATAGAGATAGTTGTTTGAGCATTGGAAGTAAGGGTGATCAATTCCTTGGTCGGATTTGGAAATACATTTAACAGAACATTTGAACTGTTTTCATCGAGTGATACACCCGCTGGGTTTGGATGTGTCCATCGGTAGAAGAATCGCCAAATTTCATTAGCTTCTGTGAAATCATTGACGGGCTCGTAAAAGTAGATGTGATCTCCACCATTGATGCGCCATAATTCTAAACTTTCACTTGGTGTACATCCTGTCCACGCAAATCGATCTACCGTAAGTCCATCGTTCGCTGTATTGGGAATTTGTGTTGAGTCTGGTGTCGTTCCACAGGTATGAACGCCTTCCCAAAACGCCATTGTTTCTGGTACGAGAGAAAGCGAAGGAAGTGCTCCTGAATCGTAGGGAACCGTTCCATCAGCCGTTCCATGTAAGTGCATCACCGGTGTTTTGTAGCTTGGAACACAACTGGAGATATCGCTTGTGGACATCGTTCCAGACATAGAAGCGATGGCGGCAATTCGATCATTTAAGTTACACGCTAAATGGTACGACATAATTCCTCCCATGGAGAATCCAGTGACGTAAATCCGCGAAGGATCTGCATTATGACTTAAAATCATTTCAGTGATCAAAGCATCAATGAATGCGACATCATCAACCGTTGAGGAAAGTAAGGTTCCATTATTCCAAGCATTCGATCCGTAACTGTTCTGCACGCCTTGCGGATAAATAGCAATGAATCGGGCAGTATCAGCAATATTATTTGTTCCTACACCAGCCATATTGGAAGCAACATCTCCTAAACCATGAAGAATGAAAACAACAGGAAGCGATTCCGTATTTTGATCGAAAGCTGTTGGTAGGTATTTAATGTACGATCGGTTATCTGGACCAATAATAATGGTTTCATTCGTTTGCTGCGCAAAAAGCGAGAAGGACAAAATAGATGCGAGTGCTAGGATTGTTAGTTTCATGTCATAGTCGATTAATGGTCGTAAAATTAATGCATTTTAAGCATAAAGGAAAGTTAATGTTAAAACTCCCGTTTGGTGATAAAAAGGTGTGCGAATTTCACTATTTTCAGACCATGAAATACTGTTACTTCTGTTTCATACTGCTACTAGTAGCTTCTTGTTCATTAAGTTCGAGCCAGGAAGCCTCTTTGAATAAGGCGTTAACGTCCTATCTAGATGCACACAACAATGGCGAGGTGATGGCTTTTGTGGCCTACACTCATCCCAATGTGGTTGGTTTTTATCAGGATCAGGGAGATTCCTTGTTCAGAGAAAAGTTTGAATTATTCTCTCCAGAAAATGGGGGAGATTACCTGCAAGATGGAACACTCCGAGAAATTGAGAAGAAGAACAAAGACATTCATGTTCGCTATCTCTTCGATAGTTATACGGAAGTTGATTACCATGCAGACTCAGAAGAATTGGGATTGATCGCCGTGTCGGTGGACGAAGGAAAATCGTGGTATTTTGTATTCCAAGAAGATTATACCAACGAGAAAATATTCAGTAAAGATGAGCAACTCATCGAACTTTAAACTATGAAACAACTACTTCTACTCATTTTTTGTCTCACTTATGGTCTCTCCTTCGGACAGGGATGGACGCCAATGGGAGCACGGTCCATGGCAATGGCAAATGCGTCATCTACCTTGAATGATGTGTGGGCATATCATCACAATCCGGGAGCTCTTGGTGATGTTTCGACCTTAACAGCAGGACTTTCCTACGAGAATAGATTCCTTTTGAAAGAATTGCAGAGTCAAGGTTTTGCCGTGGCTGTTCCGTTAAAAGTCGGAGTGATTTCCGTTGGAGGTCAATTGTACGGATATCAACAATACAGAACATCAAAAGCTGGATTTGGATACAGCATGAAGCTTTCCGACAAATTCTTCGCTGGAGTGCAACTGAATTATTTAGGATTGAGATTACCCGAAAACTACGGAAGTGCAAATACTGTTACAGGAGAAGTAGGAATCTACGCAAAAATCAGTGAGCAGTGGAAAATTGGAGCAAGCGTATTCAATTTAGGCCGTGCGCGATTAGCCGATTTCGCAGATGATCGTTTCACAACCATGATGC
Organism: Crocinitomicaceae bacterium; assembly: GCA_041582905.1. Taxonomy (GTDB): domain Bacteria; phylum Bacteroidota; class Bacteroidia; order Flavobacteriales_D; family Crocinitomicaceae; genus UBA4466. The sequence goes on from JBFHGY010000223.1 coordinate 5,154, forward strand.
GATTGGGTACTTCTTACACCTTTTCAGAGAAAGTACTTGTAGCATTGGATTTCGAAAAAAATCTGGATTACGACGTACGTATCAAAACGGGTATCGAATACGAAGTGGTGAATCGCTTTAAATTACGCGGAGGATTTGCTACTGCCCCAATCGAATTGAGTGCTGGAATCGGATACGAGTGGAAACAACTACAATTAGGAGTCGGAAGCTCCTATCATCAAATTTTGGGATGGTCACCGAACTTCGCGTTGGTGTTTAAATCAGAAAAGAAATCACTATGATGAGGTCCATTCTTTTCGCCATTTGCTTTCTATGTGCATTCTCTGCGCTTTCTCAAGATCCTGAGAAAAATGCCATCATTCAACAACGGGTTGAGTTCATTTCGGAGCAATTGGAAACG
>JBFHGY010000224.1:0-5548 GCA_041582905.1 Crocinitomicaceae bacterium
ATGTAATAGTATGTCCACTTATCAAATCCTTCTTGAATACCGAAGTAGGTTACCGCAATAAGACCGAAAGCCCCAACAAATAACCAGAAGTAAAGCATGATTTGATTGTACCGTTCCATAAACTTGTTTTTTGCAAATGTAGTTATTCCTTTGGTAATTTGAAGATTCGTGCGGAGTGATAACTTGTTAGGTGTTTATTGCTATGATTCTGATTGGATACAATTGTGATCCACTTTTTTTAGACCTGGAAAAAGTGTTGAATCACCCACTAAATTATAAGTGCTCGCATACATTTACCACGACGCCCCAGCAATTCAATTGGACAGGTTTTTTATCGGATTCGTCGCAAGAGCCTTGCTTTGGACCACTTGCTCGATATGATGCCGCTGCACTAGGCTGTCCAGCTTCTTCAGCTAATTGCGCTGCATAGATGAAATTACACTTTCGTTCAAAGGTGCTTTCTCCGCAGGAAGTGGCAAGTGCTGCAACGCTTTTCGCTGCAATGTAGGTTCCGTCTTTTTTATATTTTCCGGTACAGGATAAGCCTGTTGTGTACGCTGCATGATATTGTCCCGATTTCAGTTGTAGGACGGATTTTTGATAAACGAGTTCAGCTCTCACTTCGGGATCTGTAATCGTGTCGAGAAGTTGATCAATTCTTTCAAGGGCATTAATCGGTTTCTCCCACCATCGGTTAGAATGTGCTTCTATGTTGTTCGGTTCGAATTCTAACCATTTATTCATTAAATAGATGTACGCTCTACTGTCTCTACAGGTCATTTCTCTGAGCAATTCTTCCATTTGTTTAATTCGATGGATGGTCAGTGTGGTATCTGTTGTGGGCGATTCTATGAAGGATTGCACCTCTGGAAAAATCTCCTCGCAACTTGGGAATGCTGCCTTAACATAACTATTCAGAACCTCAATGGTCTGAGGTGTAGCTTTATTAGTAGTACTGTCCAAAAGGTCTAGGTAACGAAAATGGTCAGAGAAGATTCTCTTTTTGTAGGTCTCTGATGATTCTTTGTGATCTATGTATGACTGAAGATATAAGAGGTAGGTTACGTAAGCTGCAGAGATAAAGTATCCTTCGTTAACACTGCTCCTTTGTTTTTCTATCCCTCTTTGAAAGTAGAAATCAGCTTTGACAGGGTTGTCAATCTTTTGCATCATATAGTACATTGCTCGTTGCAAATCTTCTTGGTCATTGTAAAAACCGTTGATTTCTTGCCTTTCGTACGTTTTGATGAGGGAGTCTACATACAATACTTTGATACCTTCTTCGGATTCTTCATAAATGACATTTTTTAAACTGCCAATTAAACGGTCCCAGTCATCTCGGTTCATGGAATCGCAATATTGTTCTTTTTGGAAGAGGTAGGTAGCGGCTTTTTTATAGTTTTCCTGCTCCAATTCTTTATGGACGAACGCTTCAAGTGTATCACAATTGAGTTGCTTCGTTTGGGCTTGAGATGTATTCGACCACCCAATCAACGTTCCAATAAAAATTAGGAAGGTGAATTTCATGTGAATGGGCTGTTTAGTTGTTAGGGAGCTGATCAATCCTTCGATAAATCTACTTTTCCTTCCGGTTCCAAAATTTCGAAGTAGTTGAAGAAGCGTGTAGTCTTGAGGCCATGACCTTTACCAATCACACCTTCGCCATCTCGTTTACAAACCACATATTTCTGCGTGGAAATGGTATCGTTATTTTGGTTGTAGAACAATTCTTCGGTTTCAAGTGATTGGTGTTTTCGGAGATTCTTTAACACCACCGAATCGCGAACGGTGATGAGTCCTGTTTTAAAATTGACTTCTCCATACAGGGCAGTTAGAACTGAAATTACTTCTCCCTTATCGGAGAAAAAGTCTACTTCTACGCCGTCTTTGAACTTGGTGATTCTCTCAGGTTGAGAATAGGTTTCAGCGAGCTTGGCGAAGATCTTCACGCGTGCGTAACCCGAATCGGTGTAGAGTACTTCCAAATTCGTTGAGGTTTCGTCAGGTGCTTTCGGATCGTAGGTCACTTTTTGGATCGTGTCCAAATCGTTTACACACGAAAAAAGGATACCTGCCATAAACATGACAGGTATCCATACTTTATATATCGCTGAATTATTTTTCACTTGATCAAGGGCAAGGGTTTACAGTTACTCCCCAGCATGATAATGTTACTGAAGTTGGACTGTTTTCAGTGAAGCAATCTTGTGAAGTTGGACCGCTTGCTCTGTATGATGCTGCTGCACCTCCTTGTCCTGCTTGCTCAGCCAATTGAGCTGCGTAGATGAAGTTACACTTTCTTTCGAAGGTACTGTCTCCACAACCGTTCGCTGTCGCTGCTACTGCTTTCGCTGCGATGTACAATCCGTCTGCGCTGTATTTTCCAGTACACGACTTTCCTGTAGCATATGCTGCTTTGTATTGACCTGCTTTCAATTGAAGTACCGCTTTTTGGTAGATCAATCCTGCTTTCTCTTCAGCATCAGTTGCGTTGTCAATCAATGTTGTGATCAAAGGAATTGCTTTAGATGGACTCAAGTGAATGAGCATTGCTGCGATAGCGTCTGGAGACTCTGGCTCCAACTCCATCCATGCTTCTGCCAATGATTTGTGTTCATCTGTCTCCGTACATCCGTATTGCTCAAGTAGAGCAATCATGTTTCTGATTCCACTTACCGCAGCTTCTTTATCTTCTGGCAAGTTTGTAATGTAATTCGGAATCATTGGAAGCAATGCTTCACACGATTGAATGGCATATTGAAGGTAAGTTGTCAACGTTTCTTGCGTTTGTGGAGTCATTCCAGCTTTTGCAATGATTTCAGAGTAACGGAAGTAATCGTCAATCATTCGTTGCTTCAACTTATCTTGCTCTTCTCCTTGGGCTGCGTAGTACAACAAGTAAGTTGTGTAGTATGCATTCACCAAATAGGCTTCATCCGTTTCTGTTCCTGCCGCTGCAATTCCACGTTGGAAGTAGAAATCCGCTTTTGCTGCATCTGGTGTTTCAAGCATCATGTAGTAACCCCCACGTTGCAAATCTTCTGATTCAAGATAGAATCCTGCTGCCTCTTGACGTTCGTATGCTTTGATCAATGTGTCTGCATACAATTTCTTTGTTGCTTCATCGGCTTCTTCATAGACTACATTTTTCAAACTTCCGATCAAACGATCCCAGTTGTCTTTGTCGAGTGATCCACAAATTGTTTCTGCTTTCAACAAGTACATGGATGCAGCTTTGTAGTCTTCCACTTTCAGACCTCTCTCTCCTGCGAATAATCTCATTCGGTCACACTCACGTTTTTGCTCGTCATCATCTTGAGCACTCGCTGTGAATGTTAAGAAAGCTGCTGCTCCTACTAAAAGTAATTTTCCAAATTTCATTTTCATCATTTTAATTAATTCAGCTTGCGTTTTTGGAACCAATTATCTCCAAGCGGTGCTATGGTGATACCAAAGTTGATTCCGTAATACGTTTCACTTAACGATTGTTGATTTCCAACGCCTCTTTGTCCGATAGTAAATCCTAGGTTTATGGACGATAGAGAGTTTTTAATCACCATCGGTAGTCCTAATCCAAATGTTGTGCCAAAGTCCGTTACTTGCTCACCGTTTGTTTGATAAGGAAGTTCGGCATAATACCCTCCCACACGGTAGCGCATTCGCTCGTAAAACTTCGTAATTGGCTTATTATTAATGAAATCCGTTTCAGGGATGAATTCAAATCCAAGTGTGTATTTCGTAGAATTGAGGAAATTCACCGAACTTGAATCGAACGGAAGTGTGAATTTCGTGTAGTCTGCTGTACTATATGATGCGTGAATGGCGAGCAAATTATTCAGATTTTTACCTGCATCTCTATCTGTTCGGGTTGAAATGTTGTATCGAAGTCCGTAAGTGAAGCGAGGAATGGATTGAATTCGAACGCTTTGAAGTCCCGAATAGCTCAATGTGTCGTAAGCCAATGTATTGTTAACATCTGGTGCGTAGTAACGACCGCTAGAGTACGTAGCATTTAAGTTTTGAGCTGGATCAATGATCGCTGTAAGCATCAATTCGTGAGAGTTGTTGAAACGATGAGAGAAATTCATTCCTAAATCGTAGTGGAATGATTTTGCACGCAGCAATTCAAGATCAACACCTCCTGTTATTCCGTCTCCCGAAATTACAATTGTACTCGAACGTTTATTCTCGACAGTTCCGAATAAATAACCTAAGTTCGCTCCGACAGAAAGTTGAGTAGATTCAAATTTGAAGATGTTCGTACTCAATCCGAGGAAAAGTTCATTGATTCCTCCTGTTCCTGAATAATTATGTTTGATAGAATCGGAACCAATTACTTCGTAGTTGGCGAATTCATATCCTCTTCTGCTGTATGGTCTCAATCCGACTGCTGCACCAAAATATTCTTTCACTTTGAAGCCGAACGCAAAATTTTGAATGGCTGATAATGAACTGGTGTTCGAAACATTTCCTTCCGAAAAATTGGAAATAAGTGTGGATACCCCAAGTGAAAATAATGGATTCCCATTCGATAGGGAATTGTAACTTGATGGATTGTAATAGTTCAGTGTAAATGAATCGATAGCTGTTCCGAGCGAATTCCCGATTCCCGATGTACGGGCATGATCGAGTCCACCAATTTCTCCCAGTCCGAAGGAGCTGTATGGAGAGTTAGCCGTAATTTGCGCGAAGGAACTACTTCCCAAAACGAAGAAACTGAATAAGAAAAGAAGTCTACGCATTCTGCTGGTATATTTCGTGTAACCCAACCAAGGTTAAATTTTCGTCTGCAAAGATGTCATTTTTTGAACGTATATCAAAGTGCTGTGCGTCACCGCCTGTCATAAAAAAAGTTAAGCTCGAAAAGCGCTCACGATATCCGTCCATCATCCCATTAATTTCGGCAGCCATTCCATTCAATACTCCTGATTGAATACTAAGGTGAGTTGATGTACCAACGAGCGTTGTTGCTGTTTTATTGGATAGTAGCGGAAGATTTCCCGTGTAATCGTTTAGGGCTTTGTAACGCAAATCAATTCCTGGGGAGATAGATCCACCGATATATCCGTCGGTTTGGTGTATGATATCAAATTTGATGCAGGTTCCAATATCGACAACCACGGCATATTCGGTTGGAGTGTGTGCGTATGCATAAACAGCATTGCACAAACGATCCATACCCAAAGTATTCGTGGTGCCGTAACTTACTTTCATAGAAATGGGAGTATCCGTTTTCAACAAAATTATGTCTTGATCGACAGAAAGTAGGTCCTGAGTCTTTTCTTTTGACAAAACAGACGACAGAGCGAAACTTCCTTCTTTTTGAGAAAGATAAGCTTTCACTTCGGTGAGGTCTTCCGAAGGAAAGCGCTTCAAATCAGTGAGTTCGTCCGATTCAAAACGTGCCACTTTCACATTCGAATTCCCCGCGTCAATTATAAATACAGTCGTATTTTGCATGCGGTAAAGATACGAAGTGAAAAAAAATGAGTGTCATCTGTGCGTATTTAAAAGAAATACTTATCTTTGCCCTCGCCTTTACAAAGCA
>JBFHGY010000225.1:0-5522 GCA_041582905.1 Crocinitomicaceae bacterium
AAACGAGTCCAAAAATGATATAGAAAATGCTCAATCTCATCTTCCGAATGTATAACCAATTCCGTATTCAACATAATCGGCTCGCGCCCAATGCGACTTGAGTACTAAACCTATATTGATTCCGTTGTTGAATACGTACCTCAAGCCAATGCGATGATAAAACGGATCCACAAATTTGTATTTGTCACGCACGTACGCTCCCATTCCCAACACAAAATGCAAATGATCTAACGGCATGATGAATCCAACGAACGTTCCTAATTGCACAAGGTCCATTTGCGTTTTCGGAATATCTGGTTTTAAATCCATGTTCGACTGTTTCGACATGATATCAAATGACACCTCTATTCCCCCTTTGTTTCCAATCAGTTTTCGAGCGAAAAGGCTCATCGCATACACGGGACGTTTTTTACTTCCCGTAGGGAAATTAGCTGACAAAGAACCAATTGCCGTTGCACCAAAAAAGTAGGTTTGCCTTCCCAATCCTGCTACTGGACATGTATCGCAAAAATTACTTGTTTGCAAACGACGTCCATACCCGATACTCACATATGGTAAATTCAATCCCAAATTCGGTACTTGGGTCGCTCCATTCGAAAAGTGCGTCATGTCAAGACCAAGAATGGCAGAATTGTTTCCAAAAACAAAACGGCTTTCAACACCCAGAACGATCAAGGCATTGACGTGGGTAGAAACTGCTGCGCTCAGTACATTATCTTCCGGATCGTATACTTTGGTCCCATAACCAAGCCCTGCTCCCATTTTAAACGAAAAGGTATAGAACTTTTGTTTGATCAAGGGGAAACTCATAAAGCCGTATCCACCAAAATAGTGTCCCAACAACTCACGATTTCCTACCGAACCAAAAAATGCTGTAGCACCATAAGTAGGTTTTCCGAATCGATAATGCCAGTCTTTTTGACCTTTACTTTGTATGAGGTAAGACAGCTCTCCCGCAAATGCATGCTCCGTGGGTAAATGGCCAATCATTCCGCGATGTGCCGCCAAAAAACCCGCTTTGAATTTTCCTTCTGCCCAAATTTCATTGGTACCAACCGACTGTGCCTCAACAGAGACTATAGAAAACAGCAGGCCGATGACAAGTATAAAGCGCATGTCGACAAATGTACAAATTCCCAATTAGAACAGTATTAATTGTAATTTTGCCCGAAACATCAAACACATACCATGGATCAACGCTTAGTTGCCTTCGAACGACTTTTAAACATTATGGATGACCTTCGGGAGAAATGTCCATGGGATCAGAAACAAACCCTCGAATCTCTTCGTCACTTAACAATCGAGGAAACATACGAGCTGGCAGACGCCATCACTAACAACGATTTGAATGAATTGAAAGGAGAAATCGGTGATTTATTCCTTCACATGGTATTTTATTCCAAAATTGGATCAGAAATGAACGCCTTTGATGTTACAGATGTCCTGAACGGGATTTGTGACAAGCTTGTTCATCGACACCCACATATTTACGGTGATGTAAGCGTTTCCTCTGAAGAAGAAGTGAAAGCCAATTGGGAAAAGCTGAAGTTGAAGGAAGGAAAAAAATCTGTTCTCGAAGGTGTTCCGAAGTCATTGCCTGCGCTGGTAAAGGCCTACCGAATCCAGGAAAAAGCGAAAGGTGTCGGATTTGAATGGGACCAACGCTCTGATGTTTGGAAGAAAGTGGAAGAAGAATTGCAAGAACTCAACCAAGAAGTAGAATCTGAACAGCTATCCAAAGAGAAGATTGAAGATGAATTCGGCGATGTTTTGTTCTCCTTGATTAACTATGCGCGCTTCATTAACATCAACCCCGAAGACGCACTGTCACGCACCAATCAGAAGTTTATCGAGCGATTTACGATGATGGAAGAACTGCTCAAACAAGAAGGACATGCTGTGGGTGATACCGATCTGGAAACCATGGATATTTACTGGGAAAAAGCCAAATTAATTCAACGAAGCTAAACCGAACACTCAATTTTTACTACCGTTCAATTGGTTTGAAATAAAATCCACTCTTAATTCCTTGGATTATTGTATCTTCGCTACACTTTAAAAATGTGCTATTTAAGCTTATGAAACTGTTTTTTACACTACTTACCTTTGTAGTATTCTCCTCTATCTCTCTGGCTCAGGACGTTACCATTCGTGGATTTGTATACGACGATCAAGGTGAGCCCATGCCTTTTGAAAAAGTTCGATTGCTCTCGAAAGACAGCACTTTGCTCGAAGGAGCAGATACAAACATCGACGGATTGTATTCCTTCTCTAAACTCAAAAAGGGATCGTATATCGTAAAAATTCAATCGGCTGAATACAAAACTCAAGCGATCAGTGTTAACGTAAAAGATGCAAAAGGAATCGAGACGATTACCTTCAACATGAAAAAGCGAAGTGATGTACTCGATTTGGAAGATATCGTTGTAAGCGCGGCAGATGCGCGTAAACGAAGCGAAATTTTAATTTCAGAGATTAAGCTTGATAAAAAAGGATTGGAACGAATTCCATCGATGGGAGCTGAAAACGACATCGTAGGTGCATTCAGTGTTACACCCGGAGTAACAACAACAGGAGACCAAGGTGGACAATTGTATGTACGTGGAGGAACACCTATTCAGAACAAAATCTTATTAGATGGAATGACGATTTACAGCCCATTCCACTCTATCGGGTTCTTCTCGATTTTCGAAACAGAGCTCATTCAAAACGCAACGATATTAACTGGAGGATTTGATGCTCAATACGGAGGAAGAATTTCCTCAGTAATGGACATTACCTACCGAGATGGAAATCGAAAAGAATTTGGCGGAAAAGTTTCCGTTTCTCCGTTTATGGCGAAAGCTGTATTGGAAGGACCAATGGGAAAAGCAAAGGCCGATGGAACTCCACCTGCAGGTTCATATATTTTCTCGGCAAAACACAGTTTGTTGGATTACACCTCTAAAAGCCTTTACCCACGTATCAATGATGGTGACGGAATGCCATTTACCTTTACCGATGTATACGGAAAAATGACGTTTAAAGGAGACGGAGGATCGAAATTTAGTGCTTTTGGTTTCCACAACAGAGATAGTGTGAACTACGGAATTGCGGATTTAGACTGGCAATCTTCTGGAGGAGGAATCAACTTCTTGCTTGTTCCTTCGAGTTCTCCAATCGTTATTAAAGGACACGTTAACGGTTCGAACTACCAAACGTCATTCTTGGAGCAAGGATCACCCCTTCGAACAAGTTCAATCGGAGGATTCGATCTTGGATTCGACTTCACCTACTTCCTCGCTAACGAAGGAGAGATGAACTACGGAATTAATTTGAGTGGATTCAACGTAGATTTTGAAACCTACAACGAGGTCAATCGAAAAATTACAAACAGGAACTGGTCCACCGAAATTGGAGCATTTGTGAGTTACCGCTACGTTTCCACGCGATGGGTAATTCAACCAAGTATTCGCTTCCAAGCATACGCATCGCTCAGTACTATTTCTCCTGAGCCACGTCTTGGACTTAAATTCAACGCAACGGATAAACTTCGTTTCAAAATGTCAGGAGGTCGTTTCTCTCAGAACTTTACCTCTGCCTCTTCGGATAAAGACATCGTGAACTTGTTCAACGGATTGCTTTCTGCACCAACAGATGTTCAAAGCACGTTTGTAACACAATACCAAAACGAAAAGAATCCACGTAATGGTCTACAATATGCATGGCATGCGATTTTCGGATTCGAATATGACTTAACGAAAAAGCTTGCGTTAAACGTTGAAGGATACTTCAAGTACTTCTCTCAGTTGAGTAACATCAACCAAAACAAGATTTACGAAAACGACGACAGCTTCCCAGAAATTGATGACATCTACAAGAAAGACTTCATCTTAGAAACAGGAGAATCGTATGGAGTTGACGTTCTTTTGAAATATTCTGATTCACGTTTATTCTTGTGGGGAGTGTACTCGCTTGGAAAATCGACTCGTTGGGATGGTTTTGTTGAATACGCACCTGTATTTGACCGTCGTCATAACGTAAACCTTGTTGGAACATATTTGTTCGGTAAGAAAAAAGATTTGGAAGTAAGCATTCGTTGGAACCTCGGTTCAGGATTACCGTTTACGCCAACAGCTGGATTCTACGAAGAAAACAACTTCTCAGGAGGTGTAACTACCGATTACACAACGACGAATCCAACGTATGTATCCACTAATTTAGGTGATTTCAACAGTGGACGTTTGCCTTACTACCACCGCTTGGATATTACAGTGAAGAAATCATTCACATTCAAAAACAAGACTGTTCTAGAGTTGATCGGTTCGATAACGAATGTATACGACAGAAACAACATCTTCTATGTGAACCGTGTAACTGGAGAAACAATCTACCAGTTCCCTATCCTACCAAGTATGGGGGTGAGTTACAAGTTCTAAGAAGAAACTCAAAATACTGAATGGATCCCTCGGCTATGCTGGGGGATTTTTTTGTTTGGATTTATGAGAGTTCCGGTCACTTCGGCTGCGCTCAGTAGCCTTAGTTCGGCTACGCTTAGTGGCCGTGGTGAAGAGAAAGCGTTTAGTGGTAGTACATACAAACACAGCTTTTGTGTCTTGACATAGTCAAGTTGTGTCATTGTGGTGGAATAAATGAACCACATAGTACATAAAGCACACATAGATTAACGTGTGTTAAGAGGAGTGTTGGAACGTAAAGGATGATAAAAAACTTTGCGGCTCAATTCGACTGCGCTCAGTGGCCGTGGCAAAGAGAAAGTGTTTAGTGGTTGTAGTGGAATTAGAGGGTTCGGTGCATGATTCTTGAGTAACTAATCCTTTTTTAGCACAAATCCTTCATTTGTTACCTTATATATCTCCATCGATTGTTGTGGTGTTGAATACTCGTTCCACGAATAAATTTTGATTGAATTCCTGCCGAACTTATATGAAATGCTAAACGCTCCTTCCGAATTAGTGTATTGCGAGGTCAACACATCCTTTACACGAGCATGCTCATCGAAAAGGCACATCCATTGGAAGTTTTCTTCAAGATATCTACGCTCGATAAGAACGATTTCGACTCCTTTCATCTCAAGCGTATCGACGAGGAAGTACTCAAATTGTCGATTGAAAGGTTCGAGAACGATCAAGTCCATCGAACTCCAGGAAGCAGAGTCCAGCCGAATGGATTTGTCGTTGATGTCGGTTTGAGCCAAGCTACACCCCATACCAGCGAAAAATACAAACGATACTAGTGTTTTTATTTTTATCGGAATGAGCATCAATCAAAATAGAGTTCATCAAAGTCCTCAATGGAAGACAGTGTGATGAGTTCCTTTTTCGGGAGGTCGCTCCATGTTTCTTTGAACACTTCCTCTTCGGGATTTTCCGAGTAGAAGTTGATGTTTTCCTTTTCCTGTTTCTTCCCTGTCAGGAAATTATAGCTCGATAGGTAATGAACCACAGGTCCCATGTTTTCGCTTCGGTCGTAACCGATCAGCTTCATTTTTCCATCTTGATAACGGAAGTTGTAGCGCCAAT
>JBFHGY010000226.1:0-5513 GCA_041582905.1 Crocinitomicaceae bacterium
ATTTACGTACGACGCACCATTATCTCCGAGTTACAGAGGAGAGAAAATATCCACAGCAACGGAAAATTACATTGCTAAAAACCGTCTGGACAACTTTACGATTGATGAAGCGCTAGAGTACGTAAAAAAAGACATTCAGTCTCAAAAAACCAGTGCATCTTCAAGAGTGCAAAAACATGTGAAAAACCTTTCCGTGAACGGAGTTTCGGTTCGACCTTCTAGCTCTAAAAATCTCGAATTCGGATTGTCGTTTGACATCCCGAGAGGAAAAGATCAATTGTTGGAACCTTCTATTTTGATGACACTCAACACAGGATATCGTTCCGCTTATTTTGAGACGAAAGACATCGTTCTTACCGTGAATGGAGAAGAGATTCAGTTGAGTGCTCCAGAAATTATGTGCTCAAACGGAAATGCATTATTCTTGAAGCTGACAAGTTCCGATTTGACGGTTATCCAAGACGGAAAGTCGTTTGAACTCTACGCAAACTTCAAGCTGAACAACGGCAAAGCATACTCGTTTACCAAAAAAGGAGTAGTGTGTAAGGATACCATAACAGGATACGCCCTCACACAAATTGCTAACGGACAAGAAGTCGATTTGTATGGAATTAACCGTATCGGTGTTGCTGATTATCGCAAAGTAGAACAAGAATTATGCTGCTACGTGCCTGGAGAAGTTTCTCATATTGAGAACATCATGGCGAAGGAGTACAAAGAACGTTCGACTCGAAATCTAACAAGCACTGAAAATACGCTCGAAGTATCATCTGAACGCGAATTAGAAGAAAGCAACGATACAACGACAACTGAGCGCCATGAGATGAACTCTGAAGTAGCGAACGTGATCGAAAAAGACCGTCAAAATAACTTTGGTTTTGACTCTAGCGTGAGTGGAGAATACAACAAAATCAATTTCTCTGCCGGAGGATACGGAGATTTCTCTTTGGGAACATCAACTTCGAATTCAAACACACAAGCAAGAAGTTACGCAGAAGATGTTACACGTCGAGCACTTGAGCGTATTGTTCAAAAGACATCAACGAAACGTACCTCGCGAATTCTTCGTGAATTCGAAGAAAACAACAGACACGGTTTCGACAACCGTCAAGGAGAGGCACACGTAACGGGTGTATACCGTTGGATTGACAAAGTGTACAAAAACCGCATTGTTAATTATGGAAAACGTTTGATGTACGAATTCATGATCCCGGAGCCTTCTCGCTATTACAAGCAAGCAATTATTGTTCAGGCGGAGGAAGAAAGTGTAGCACCTCAAACGGACGATTCAACTTCGATGACAGTTCCGAAGCCAACTCACCCTTCTGAGCATGAAATCAATGGTGCAGAGAGCATTACGCGTGAAAATTACGAGCGATTTACTTCTCTGTACAACATCAAAAATCCAGAAGCGCCTCTTGATGAGCGAAAAGACATCGCTGGTTCATACAACGGTGCGCCTGGAAACGGAGACAGTAACTACAGCTTTAACTTGCCAGCTCCGTTGAGCATTCCAACAAATTATGTCTGTAAAAAGATCAGCTATGACCTTGAATACAACCATAAATCCAAATGGAAGGAGTACGGAGGAATCACCATTTCGATCGCTGGAAAGTCTAAAACTTACCCAAATTCAAAAGGATCTGGAGACAAGTCGGAATCGGATAGCTTTACAAACTTGAACATTTCAAGTCCTGGAAGCATCAATTCTAGCACGAACACAAAGAAGATTACACGATTTGTGTTGTCTTTCACATGTGAATGCTATGTTACAGACCAAGAGATGGCTCGTTGGAGAGAATCCATTTATGCAGACATCATGAGCGCATACGAAGAGCAATTGCGTGTTTGGACCGAAGCGCAAGAACAGCAAACAACTGATGTTACTGTAGGAGCGGAAGAAAGCGCATCCTCATCGATTGCAACAAGTCCGAAATTTAACCAGGAAATCGTTCTTCGTGAATTAAAGCGCTTGTGCATCGAAATGCTTACGACACCATTTGGAATCCAGCAAGGGAAAGACTTCTACAAAGATGGCGAATGCGAACCGCCAATCCCACGATTGGAGTTGACGAACCAGTTGGACAGCTATAGTTCACATGTGAAGTTCTTTGAACAAGCATTCGACTGGAGCATATTGTCGAGCATGTTCTACCCATATTACTGGGCAAAGAAATGTGACTGGACAGCACTTTTCCAAGCGCAAGCAGGTGATGATCACATGTTCAGAGCATTCTTGCAATCTGGAATGGCACGTTTGATCGTTCCCGTTCGAGAAGGATTCGAAGATGCTGTGACCTTCTTTATGGAAACAGGGCAAATCTGGAATGGAAACGGAATGGTAATCGACACTGATGACGAGCTATACTTGTCCATCGTAGATGAGATGACCGTGATCGACCAAACCATTGAGAAAGAAGAATGGGAAACAGTTGTCCCATCTACACTCACGGTGATCCAAGCGAGTTCTGTTGCATTGGATGAAGGTGGCTTGCCTTGTTGTCATCCAGCTGAGGAACAAACAGGTTTGAATCTGAACCCAGATACGAACACCTTGCAGTTGAAAGCTGATACAACAGCTTAAGTAATTTGAAAATTCGAACTCCCCGAGATCGTCATGGTCTTGGGGAGTTTTTAAAATCACTATTCATGGCAGAAAAATATACCTATTTTGAGGAATTTCCCGATCCGTTCAAGCCCAAACGAACGGGTTCTCAGTTTCGTTTTTTAGAAAGCTCGGCTAGCTTCAAAGATCAAGGATACTACAGTGGTGTAACGAACAACAAACTCCTGATTGATCGTTTACGTACCGCCAATAAATCTGACTCAAGAATCCTTAGCGATTTCTATTACAAAGATTACGAGAGCCCAAAAACGAAAATCGAAAGGACAGATTATTGGCAAAAAACCTTCGACGGTTGGGAACCACGATCAATTACCTCTGTAATACCTATTGACTCAGAGTTCAGCGTTAGAGAAGATAATCGCACAAGAAACATCGATTTGCAAAGCCGAATGAGTAAAAAAAATGGTAATGTAGACGCGAACCCAAGAATTACGGCGGAAATTGACCTTTCGAAACGACACGCACTTTATAAAATGTACTTTGTTTTTGAAGAAGGTACACCAATAGCTCAAGGCGATAAAATGATCCCTTTAGCAATCCCAGGACCTCCTTATGATGATTCTGATGGTGAGGGAATCGTTGCAATTGAAACATCATGTCAAAATTATCTGGACTACAGAACCGTTTTAAATCACCTATCACCAAAATTTGATCCTGAAAAATTCTTTACGTATTTATTCGACAAGAAGCACGTTTCTCTCAGTCAAACAGAGAAGGATCGGGAAAAACTTGACAACCTCTATGCACAAGCCCCGTTGTTTTACATTCAATCGCTTTCGAATGACGATCTTTTTGCAGATCTGAAAGAGCTTATGCTCTACGATAAAGGCAGTTGGTTCAAGGATTCCAGCGAAAGTATGCTTAAAATACTTACGTGTTTTTCAGACTTTAAATATGTCTACGACAAATTATATGAAAACCCAAAACTCGTTAAGACAATCTATAAACTGATTAACGCTGATTCTGGCGATAACTCAAAAGAAACCTACTGCGACTTCCTAACTTTCCTTTGTCTTGTTTACCAGAAAGTAGATGTGGATAAACTCGTATCCGTAAAATTAGGAGGGAAATACGAAATCAATAGCGATCTATATGGGGGAGAAGAAGACAAGGTTAGGATCCAAAATTATTACACCACGACTGACTATGTGATTGATACGCAGAGCACACACAACGCATATTACGATTCAAGCCCGATAAAAGAAGACACCGTATTTCATTATCGTGTAAATGGATATTTTCACCCAATGGACCTTATGATCCTCGAAGATGTGGAGACAGGACAAAGTGCAATTGTTCCGGCGATATTCATAAAACGACTTTCGGACATCGCAGAATGGGAGGAAATAATTAGTGCATTGATGATGATTCTAACCATCCTTTCTATGCTTACGTCCGTTGGAATTCTATTTCGGGGAGCTACTGGGTTGGTTCGTCTTTTCGCAATTGTCGATATAGGCGTTGGAACAATCGACTTGGCGCTCAGTAATGACGATATCAGAAAAGCGCTACAAAATTCAGGACCTGCAGGTGCTTGGTTCGTTGAAAACTGGCCAATCATCAGCTTCATGTCAAGTATGGGAATTTTGTCTATTCAAATGGCTAAGGGAATCGTTAAAAATGCACCTAAAGTCATCGATAAGTTGAAAAAGGCGAAGAACTTCTCCGTAAGCAAACAAATCGAAGAATTGCTTAAAAAAGCGAAAGAAGTTACGCGTAAGCTGGAACAATCGTATGATCAAGAAGTCCTCCGAGTTATTCGGAACAATTTTGAAATCATCCCTGACAACCTGTTCAAAAAATACGTGAAGGACTTTGTTAAAAAAGCGAAAAACAAAGGAGTACAACTCGAAGTAAAAACCATTGATGCTGATCACCCTAGATTCATGGATCCTGATTATCTTGGTGCGTTCAGAAATTTTACCAAAGACAAGAAGAAGGTTATTATCTTCGTAAGAGAGAACTGTCCAAAGATCACTTGGTTCCACGAAACTTGGCATTTAGAAGATTTCCTTGAGCTTGGACATAAAGCCTACACGAAAATTGCTGCTGAAACTCCTTGGCTGCATGAAAAAAGTGTTTGGGATAAAATCTTGAAAAACAGAAACAAATGGAGAGAGGTGGAATTAGCAGATGCTTACGGATACGTTAAACGCTACTACAGAAATAAAGGACAAGAAAATTTATTTAACCAAACAGTAAAGAACTCAGAAATGGAAGATTTACTGTCAAAACACAACATTAAATGAACTTAACTGAAGAACAAGCAAAGGAAGTAGTAGTGAAAGTTTTTGAGGATCTCGATTTATATTGCTCTACAAAATATCCAACTCAAGCCTTCTTTATTGATAAAGGTGCGGAATCGAATGAGTTGGGTATCAGTCATTGGACTGGCGGCTATAACTATCAAAATCCTGAAGCAGCCGGAGATGACTTCTTTGGAGAGTATCCCGAATACTACGTGATTGTTGATGATAAAAAAGGTGAAGCAGTCATGTATGGCTACTACACAGGTCATTATTACATCGAGCTAAAAAATGGGAAGTACGTCCAAATTGGAAAAACGACGGAAACCAAACGTCCGTGGTAATTATATCGGAAATGTGATCAGAGTAATCGCTTCGTACGAAATCAGCATTCTGACAAAAGAAGAAACCGAATAAAACAAAAACGCCTCCACAAATTCTGTGGAGGCGTTTCTCATATTTCATCTTTCCATTAGAGCACCATCTCCGGCACTTCGTCTGGCACCACTAAATCTCCTTCGGTAGCGGCCACAATCTCCGCCACTGATACGCCTGGTGCGCGCTCCAATAAGTAAAATTTATTGTCCTTGATCTCCAAAACGGCTAGGTTCGTTACGACCTTCTTCACGCAGCCAACACCC
>JBFHGY010000227.1:0-5512 GCA_041582905.1 Crocinitomicaceae bacterium
ATCGATGAAAGCATCCCATTTTTCTTCATTTTCCGCCAACCATGAATCAAACTCGGCTTCGTTTCCTTGAGAAAGAATCCAATAGTTGTACGCTTCCATGTGTCCTGCATCCTGAATTTTCTTTTGGTATTCGAAGAGCACATTCGGGAACTCTTCATCTTTATCATTAGCGTAGTAGTTATCGACAAATCGTGTTCTAATTCTATCCAATGATTCAAGGCTAATTTCGTCCTCGCCAACAACGGAAAGTCCCAACATCATTTCGTACACCATTGTTCCGTAGGTCTTTTGAGTAAGTGCCGCAAAAAGTGCCTCTGCCGCTCCATCGGGATCATCTCCGTCAATAGAAATTTCAATTTGGTTGGATGCAAAACTTACGTTCGCCGTCGTATCTCCTTCAAACGAAATTTCAGAATCATAGGTATTGTACAGAAGCTTACTGATTTCCACGGTACGTTTTGAATTTCGTTCCAAGTTCATGAACAATTCACCATAAATCATTCCTAGGTACTCATTCTCGGAACTCAAGTAGATTTTCGAACACCAGTAATAATTCGAGGAGTGCATTGGATCTCTCTCCGTTCCCGTTACGTAGTAATCGAGTGCTTCGTTGTAATTTTCTTTTACTAACTCCATATTTCCTCTCTCGAGGTACAAGTTTCCTGCATTTGGAAATATTTTCAATCCCTTTTCATAGGTTTGAATTGCTTTTTTCGAATTGCCATCATAATCGTAAGCGTTCCCCATCATTTGATATACTTGCGGAAATTGATTTTCGTGTTTGGTCAACTTCTTACAGATTTTAATTACCTGTTTGTAATCTTTATCGATGTTGTAGGAAAATGCGATTTCATAATCGTACGTAGGATCACTTGGATCCAATTTCTTAGCTTCTTCGAGTAATTTACGGGCTTTTTCCGTATTTCCTTCGTCCATCGTTTTGATGGCTTCATTCTTAAGTTCCGTTGCTTTTTCGCGAGAAGATTGTCCGAAAAGTACCGTTGAAAAAAGTAGTATCGTTCCGAGGGTTAGGAGTTGTTTCATGTAATTTGGTTTTTTCTAAAAATACGATTTCTAAATCATTTAGCTTTTAGAATAGGAACGATCCACTTGGATTCAGGGTGTTTCTCAAGGTTTTCCAGTGGGATGAATAACTCAATTGGAGTATACGCCCCATAGTAAGCTTGGTGATTTCGATCGAGATACAAGGAAATTCCATCTTCCATCAACCTAAACCGACCATTTACCATTTCTAGCATTGTTTCGATGGAAGAACATTCCAATTGGAGGTCGTCTCGCTTTTGGAGTGCTTCGATGAACTCGTCCATCAGCGTAGAATCATTCGGGAAAATATCACTCAACACGACATTTTCAACTTTGTTATTCCGCTCAATGAAGTTCCAATGTTTATCTGCAGGTGGTGGAATTGGCGCCTGAGAAAACTGATACTCCCACCCATGATTATAATAAGGATATTCTCTTGCTAATGTGGCAAATTTCGGACCAACTGACATCAATTTATATGCGACAGCTCTTGCATTTCCATACTTGTTTTGCTGTGCGCATTGACACAATTGTTGCAACTGGTTGTATTCTTCATTGGTTGTTTGAAGTCCAAAAGAAGTAATGGACATCGTATTTCTTTGAGAACAAACTACGTTTCGGGCTTCCCATTCCTTATTTATCGAATCGTAAATGACCGATTTAATCCTTGGATTCTTCCATAATTCCTGCTTTTTCCGGCGAACCTGCTCTGGCGTAAGGTTTCTCAAAAAGTGCAGCGAAGGCGCGTAGTTCAACACAGGGAAATTCCATATCTGATTGTATGTTTTCAACAGCATGGTATCATCAAATAGCAGCGATGCTTTGAAATCTCGAATGGCGCTCAACGAACTCGTTTGTTTCCCATCGTGATCGATAAGTAGTTCTCGATTTCCTTGTCTAACCAACCAATAAAACTCAGGTTCTACTCCACTTCGAACGCGCCCTCCGATGTTCGTATTTGCCGCCAATAAGATGATCGTATCATAGATCGGTTGAATCAAATAGGTCCCATTCGAACGCACCACGCCCTTCTTCCGGTTTTCGGTTATCGTAATGTAATACTGATCGACAAGCTGATACAAACAGGGATGCGTGGGTTGGATTTTCCACTTGAGTGTTTTCGTATCCATCAAGCCCGTGTTGTATCCATCTTTCACCAATTGATCACCTGAATTTATTCGGAATGATTGATCGAAACGCGCATTCACAATTTGTACGCCGTTGCTATCCAATAACAGCCATTTGTATTCATTATTCGAATAGAATTTTGACGCCCAAATGTGCGCCCCTCCATTTTGAAGCTCAATGGTATTGTACACCGTATCGATGATGATATTCCCATTTTTATCCACTACGCCTGCATTATTTGAACGCGTTCGAATCACAAATCGATTGTTACTTGATTGCTCAACCCAAGTAATGTTTTTCAAGTGAATCTTCTTGGTCGTTTCGTAATTATACAAATTCATCACTCCGTGCTCATCATGATTCAACACCAACATGTTTCCGTAGCGGTTAAATGCATAATTATCATCTCCTACTTCGATAATTTTCTTGCGGTCACCCGAAAGCTGTGCAACTGTGAATAATCGCTTAAAACTATACACCACTTTATCGTCCAGCTCCAAGAATGGCTTCCAATCGCGCCGTTCAATTTCGCTACGCTTGAACGCAAACTCGACCAATTCGCGCCCCGAAATGAACCAATAGCGTTCATCGGACGTTCCACGCTTCATACTTTGCTCGAATTCACTATCCACGAAAACAGTTCCATCAGGGTTCAGAATGCCATACTTCCCATTTTGCTGAAATATTAGACCGTATCCGATGGATTGCTTGTAGGTGTAATCGTAATCTGAAATTGGCTCCAGATAAGAATAGAATTTCTCAGGTGCTTTGCTGATGTCTGGTCGAATATAGGCTACCATACCGCTCTTCCAAACCACATAATTTGTCTTGAGGATTCTATGTTGACGATCGAACACGTAGAATCGTTCAATTTTGTCGTACTCCAAAGGAATTAACCAATTTCCGGAGAGATCAAGGACACCTTTCTTCTCTCCTTTCTCCACCATCCATCCTTCTTTCCGACTATTCCGTCCGTTGATATCATAGAGTTTATCGTACACAGGTTCGATCAGCACCTGTCCCGTTGACTTCATGATACCTTTATGCCCTTGCTCATCCAAAATTACCCAGCCCTCATCAGTTGGATTTCCCAGTCCCATTTCCCATTTGTACTTCAGTTCAATAAGGACATTCCCATCCGCGGAGATGATTCCATGTTTACCATTCAATTCAACCGAAATACGATCACGCAGCACTAACATCGCTCGATCATACACCTGGTTATTGAGTTTCTCCCCATTTTGATTAATCATTCGCACTTCCCCAGCCGAAATTCGCCCATAACTAACCACAGACTTGCCATGCAGACTGTAATTCCGCTCGCGAAAAGGAAGAATCGCTCCTGGCTTTTTATTAATCAGCACCTTTCCTGAGGTATCGATGTAGGTAGCACTCGTTGGACTCGCTTCGTGAATTAAAAAATGTGCTTCATTGTCTCGCTCACAGTTTGCGTCCACTCCCATTGAGCAAAGCACTTTTCCACGAGCGTTCATCAACTTCTTTTGATCTCCTTTAATTCCCAGCAGAAAAAAATCCTTGTCTACAACTTTAGCGTTATTCGAATATCCATTGTTATACATCAGCTTCCAGCCTGATATTTGGTCATCAAATCGGTCGTATTCACACGGAACCAACCATTTTCCGGCAGGAGTTAAAATCCCATCTCCCATAGGATCTTTTACCAGAAAATAGCCAGAGTTATATTCTTGAATAAGCGTGTAAATCGGATCGATCACCCAGTTACCGTCTTTATCTTTTAGTCCATAAGAGCAATTGACATTATCCTTGACGATATGCAGTGTTTGAGCCTCAGCCGAGCTTGTTAGAAGAACGATTGAGAAAATGAGAAGAAGTTGTTTCATACGTTTACGTTATTTCAATATACAACGGAAACAGAGAAAGGTTCAAATAAAGCAATGATGTTAGTTGTCGAGGAGGTCGCTATTCTTTTTCTTTCTAACCTTGCGATCAACTTCTTTTTGGAGCATGTATAAATTTCGATAGTAGACAAATCCTGAAATAAGTAAGTACGAAACGATTGCCCCCAGAAAAACCAAACCACCGCTTTCTTTTCCTGTTGAAAGTCGAACTGTTTCACTAAGCGCTCCTCCAATGAATAAAGCGAATAGAATTCTAACCCAGCGTCGGTTCATTCGTTTGCGTTTTTGAAACGAATATTAAAGGTTTCCGTCAACAAGAAATTTCCATCCAACTTATCTCCTGCTGGACTTACGAAACCTTTGATTTTTCCTGAATCACCTTTGGTGAGTAGTTTATTGAGTTGATTATCGGTTAATTTCTTACCCATCAGCTCGTATGGCACCTTGAATCCACATTCTTTGAAGTTCGAACAACCGATCGCCGATTTCCCTTTCATCAACTTCGCGTTGGAACACTTTGGACACGTGACTTCTTCCAAATCGATTTTCTTCTTTACTCGCTTAGTCGGCGCTTTCTTTTTCGGTTCCTGAAAAAACTGAACGTTATGCGGTGTATTGAAGATTACTTCATCCGTAATTTCGCGAATCATGACCGAAAGTTCTTTCTTGAATACATCCGCCGAATATTCTCCTTTCGCAATTAGACTCAACTTTTTCTCCCACTGCCCCGTCAATTCAGCACTTTTCAGTAATTCGTTTTGAATGGTATCAATCAGCGCAATTCCTGTTGTAGTGGCAATGATATTTTTTCGTTTTTTCTCGATGTACTTTCTGCGGAAGAGCGTCTCAATGATGTTCGCTCTCGTTGATGGCCGACCAATTCCATTGTCTTTCATCAATTCACGCATTTCTTCGTCGTCTACTTGTTTCCCCGCCGTTTCCATGGCACGAAGTAATGTTGCTTCGGTGTACGCTTTTGGCGGTGACGTTTTCCCTTGCTTAAACGAAGGTTCATGCGGTCCTTTTTCTCCTTCGGTGAACTCAGGCATAATGGATTCTTCATCCTTCGTTTTCTTCGTCTTTTTGAGATCAGCATACACTTCTCTCCATCCTTCCTTCAAGACTTGCTTTCCTGTCGCCTTAAATTCTAACTCCCCTACTTTTCCAAGTACAGTTGTATTCGAAACGGTACACGGAGGATAAAACGCCGCAATGAATCTTCGGGCGATTAAGTCGTAGACTTGTTGTTCCGCGTGCGTGATTCCCGAAGGCACAACTCCCGTCGGAATAATGGCGTGGTGATCCGTTACTTTCTTATCGTCGAATACCGTTTTAGATTTTGGAATGGGCTTCGCCAGTACTTTTTCGGTAAAGCGCGAGTAATACGTCATTCCTTTCAAAATTGCAGGAATTTTTGGATGCAAATCCTCAGAAAGGTAGGTTGTATCGACCCTTGGATA
>JBFHGY010000228.1:0-5507 GCA_041582905.1 Crocinitomicaceae bacterium
AATCCCGATAACGATAATCAGTGCTAATCCACTCATCGCGGCAGGAGCCTGTTGAATGTTCTTTTCTCGACTTCCAAAATAAAGAACTGTATTTGCAAGCGCGTAACCAATCAACCCACCGAGGAAGGCCTCTACTCCACCGAACGAAGCATTGATTCTCGATTCGAAGTCTAACATCCCTATGAACAAGAGCGCACAAATCGCATAACAAATAAAGAGCGCCAGATTTTGGCGTTTTTCGATCGTCCAAATATGCTGGATAAACGTGGCCGAAAATGCACCAATAAACAATCCGCCTACTACTTTCGGGAAGCGCAAATCGATGAGATCGATACTATTCTCATTGGCAAAGGTCCACAACATGGCAACTGCCAAAAGTGAATGTAAAATGTGCTTACTTCCAATTTCATGGTAAAAACTTGAAGCTGCGAAACCAATCGCTACGAGAAACACTCCATATCCCTGTGCGTTGAACGCTCCAATGAGCACTGCAATCCCAACAAAAAATGACATCTGAACATTGACAGCAGAATCTTTCATTCCAAAATATTTCTGCAAAAAATCAATTTTCACTTTTGCCACTTCGTACATCACAATACCTATTAATGGCAATACAAGCGTCGCTTTGTCACTGATGTTGAAATTTTCTCCTAGGTATATAAAGGAATCATTCCAGAATATTCCGAAAAGCACTCCAAAAGACACAATCGGAGGAAGCAATCTTACAATCGGCTTTCTCACCTTTGTCCAGCGACTAAGCAAGAAATTCAGCGCTAGCACCCCAATCAAACTGTACGACCAAACATTTGCCGCTTGTGCGTCATCAAAATCCATTTTAAACATCAAGCTCAATGCACCAATAAATAATAAGTGCAATAAATCCATTTGCTGAAAACGCTGTTTTTTCTGAATCACAAAGGCTGCGATTCCAAGTAAAATGAAGCTAAAAATGACAATTGGTCCCATAGATTACAATTTTATTGGACAAATATACATTTTATTTACCTAGGTAATTAGTTTGATCGAAGATATTTTTCGTTGAAAGGAAAAACTTCACTCGAATTGAGCCTTATCTTTAGCATTCATTATGGAACGACTTTTAAAAAGCATACAAGATTACATCTCTCTCAGCGAAAAAGAAATTGAGCTACTCTACAACGCGATTGAAAAACGACTGTTCCGAAAAAATGACGTCATATTTACGGAAGGAAACCTTGCTGAGGACATTTACTACGTAACAAAGGGATGTGTCCGACTTTTCTACACCGTTGATGGAACAGATAAAACCGCTTTCTTCTACACGGAAGGACAATTTATTTGCGCGGGAGAGAGTTACACCTATAACATTCCTGCGGTTGAAAACTACCAAGCTGTTGAAGACACCGAGTTATTCATTTTTTCGAAGTCGAAAATTGAAATTTTACTGAAAGAAGTTCCGAAGTTAGAAATGATCGCTCGAATTGCCACCGAAAATGAACTCATCACTTGCCAAAAAGTCATTGCTTCCTTTGTGACAAAGTCTGCCGAGGAACGATACATCGATCTACTGAACACTCAGGGAGAACTCTTTCAACGTGTCCCTCAACAATACATCGCTTCATTTTTAGGTGTTTCACCAGAGACATTAAGTCGGATAAAAGCCCGAGTCTTCAAACGAACTTCTTGACGATCGTCAAGTGGATTAGCCGAATAAGATCGGTTCTTTGTGTCATCATTTAAATCGTTCGAAATGAAAAAAGCAAAGAAGATTTTAGTCGCTGGAGCTACGGGATATCTTGGGAAATACATCACTCAAACACTCATTGACGAGGGATATGGCACCTCTGCAATTGTTCGTAATAAAAAGCGTTTGGACATCGACGCTGAAAACCTCACCATTATCGAAGCGGAAGTAACGCAGCCCACTACCCTAACCAATGTAATGAAAGGAATTGATGTTGTGATTAGCACCGTTGGCATCACCCGACAGAAAGACAAGCTCACCTACATGGATGTTGATTTTCAATCGAATGTTCATCTTATTGAAGAAGCAAAACGATCCGGAGTCAAGAAGTTCATTTACGTATCTGTGTTCAACGGTGACAAACTGCGCGAATTAAAAATCTGCGAAGCAAAAGAAAAATTGGTCGATTATTTAGTGTCATCGGGCTTGGATTATTGTATCGTTCGCCCGAATGGATTTTTCTCAGACATGAAGGATTTTCTCAAGATGGCCAGTCGTGGGAAGGTGTATCTTTTTGGTGATGGAAGTCCGAAATTAAATCCCATTCACGGGAAAGACTTAGCCAAAGAGATTGTGGACCTCATAGACTCCGACACCAAAGAACTATCCATTGGCGGTCCCGATATTCTCTCGCAAAATGAAATCTCCGAATTGGCACTGGAAGCATTTGATCAATCACCACGTATCATTCATCTTCCAGATTGGATACGTCGTTTTATTATTTGGAGCCTTCGAACATTTACCCGTTCAAAAACGTATGGGCCTTATGAGTTTTTCCTCACAACAATGACCATGAACATGGAATCGCCACGATACGGTAACAAACATTTGAAAGATTTCTTTCAGGAAGAAGCGCTCAAGATGATCGAAGCACAAAAGAGCAAGTAATGAGGCTCGACGGCTAAGTCAATGATTTATTCTTCAGTTCCAGCTCCAATACCTTATGAAAATATGGGAAATGTAGGCTATTCTCTATCAAGAGTAAATGATCCATGCGGTGACAATCACTTGCTACAAAATCTATAGCTCCCGCATCCACCAATCGTTCAGCTTGTTGCTTCACTTGCGGTCCGTAGTGTCCCGTGAGTGAATTCAAATTCATTTGGATATCGATTCCCTTTTCGCGCCATTTCACCGCTTGATCCACCGACCCAAAAAAGAAGCTGTATCGTTCAAAGTGTGCCAAAACAGGCTTGTAATTCTGCGTGAGCAATTGAAAGAGAAGTTCTTCGATTTGATCGGGTTTCGTCATCATGGAAAACTCAAACAATACACGATTATCATCGAAGGTGAGCAATTTTTCCTTTCGTTTGAGTCGCTCCAGTAATGTTTCATCGAAGTAATATTCGGCAGCAGCCTCAATTTGAATTTTTAATCCCAATTGCTTTGCTGTATCCTGAACTTCCTGAAGTCCGCCTAAGATAATCTCTGGTGTATTTTTATAGTAATCCGACATGATATGTGGCGTCGTGATTACCTTTTCATAACCTAAATTTTCAAATTTCGCGAGTAAGGCAATGGACTCATCCATTGATCGTGAACCATCATCAATTCCGGGAATCAGGTGACTGTGCATATCGACTTTTAGTACAGATAAATCTACAGGAGGAAGTTTCTTCCCTCTGCGACGTCCAAAAAATCGACTAAAAACGCTCATTATCGGTTGGTGTACATGCTTTCGTAGTACTCGCGGTATGAACCAGAAGTGATTTCTTCAATCCATTCTGAATTCTCCAAATACCAATCTACGGTCAAATCCAACCCTTCTTCGAATGTTACCGACGGCCTCCAATTCAATTCTGACTCCAATTTTGTCGCATCGATGGCGTAGCGCATGTCATGACCCGCGCGATCTTTCACGTAGGTAATTAATTCTTCGCTTTCACCTTCTGCACGTCCGAGTTTGCGATCCATTAATTGACAAAGGTATTTTACCAAATCGATGTTTGTCCACTCGTTCAATCCTCCTACGTTGTAGGACTCACCTACTCGTCCATTACGGAAAATCGTCTCGATGGCACTTGCATGATCTACCACCCACAACCAGTCACGGATATTTTCACCTTTTCCGTAAATCGGAAGCGGTTTCTTGTGAACGATATTGTTGATCATCAATGGAATTAACTTCTCAGGGAAGTGATGGCTTCCGTAGTTGTTCGAGCAATTCGACATCTTGATCGGCAAGCCATAGGTATGATAAAACGCTCTCACGAAGTGATCAGATGATGCTTTCGATGCGGAATATGGACTTCTTGGATCATAAGCGGTCGTTTCCTCGAAAAGACCTTCATCGCCTAACGAACCGTACACCTCATCCGTTGAGACATGGTGGAACACATGATTATCATCCGCCCATGAATCCTTTGCTTGCTGCAACAAATTCACTGTTCCAACTACGTTGGTCATCACGAATTCCATTGGACCTTCTATCGAACGATCCACATGTGATTCTGCTGCAAGGTGAATGACGTCTGTTACACCAAATTCATCGAATACCTCTTTTAATTTTGAGCGATCACAAATGTCTCCTTTCACAAACGTATAGTTCGTTTCATTTTCAACATCCTCTAGGTTTTTCAGGTTTCCAGCATACGTCAGCTTATCAAAATTGACGATTCGATAATTTGGATACTTTGTTACCATTAATCGAACAACATGCGACCCGATGAATCCAGCTCCACCCGTAATTAAAATCGTTTTATCGTATTTCATAGTTTTATTCTTCAGAAGTAGAACGGATTATAGACTCCAATATTCTAAATCATGAATTTTTCCTTGGAAAATCCCTTTCACATCCACGAAAACACCGTTATCATCCTTCAGCATTGCCTTGAAATCGTTTTCCGTTAAAGACTTGTATTCCGCGTGATTCACTGCCACAATAATTGCGTCATAATCATTTGATGCTTCCGGAGTCAACGCTACGCCATATTCGTGTTCCATTTCTTCTGAAGAAGCGTGAGGATCTACCAAATCAACAGCTACTTGGAATGAACGTAATTCTTTGATGATATCGATCACTTTTGAATTTCGAATATCCGTTACATCTTCCTTGAAGGTAGCCCCCATCACCAACACTTTCGCGTTTTGGATGCTTTTTCCTTGAGCCAAAATTTTCTTCACCGTTTGCTTACCGATGTAGTATCCCATGGAATCGTTCACGTAGCGACCGCTTGTAATGATTTTTGAATGATATCCCGCTTGACTCGCTTTATGCGTCAAATAGTAAGGATCTACTCCAATACAGTGTCCACCCACCAGTCCTGGTGAGAAATTCAAGAAGTTCCATTTCGTTCCTGCCGCTTCCAATACATCGTAGGTATTAATTCCTAAGCGATCGAAAATAATGGAAAGTTCATTGATCAAAGCGATGTTGACATCACGCTGTGTATTCTCAATGATTTTCGCTGCTTCTGCCACTTTAATAGATGACGCACGGTGAACACCAACATGAACCACCAACTCGTACGTTTTGGCAATTTCTTCCAATGATTCAGCATCACATCCAGAAACCACTTTTGTTACGTTCTGAAGCGTATGCTTTTTATCACCTGGATTGATTCTCTCTGGAGAGTATCCTACTTTGAAATCCTCATTGAACTTCAAGCCTGACATCTCTTCCAAAATCGGAACACAATCTTCTTCCGTACAACCTGGATAAACTGTCGATTCAAACACCACGTAATCTCCTTTTTTCAACACTTGAGCTACCGTTGTTGTAGCTCCCAAAAGTGGAGAAAGGTTCGGTAAGTTTGCATCGTCAATTGGAGTAGGCACCGCGACT
>JBFHGY010000229.1:0-5484 GCA_041582905.1 Crocinitomicaceae bacterium
GTAGGACATTTCCCAGTTGTACATGACATTCTTTGGAGTCACTTGTCCACCAAGGCCACTAATGTTGATGTCGAAGTCCAAATCGTATACGCCATCTTTCAGCTGATAAACGTACTCAATAGAACCATTTTCACCTTTTTCGAGTTCAAAAACAATTCTATCTTCCGATTGACTTTTAACGGAGAAGAGTTCTTTGGCTGTGTTTACGTTTTTCTCACCCATTGGGAAAGTCAGTCCTTGCTCGGAATCACCTCGTTGGAATAGAACGAGTGGCTCAATCTTGCCATCTTTCTTTACGTATTCGTCAAACGATTCGAATTCTTTCAGCTTAACTTGAGCGATTTGTCCACCTTTTGTGTCGAAATCAACTATCAATTTATCTGTTGTAAGCGTGATGATTTCTCCTTGAACTACTTTTTTCTTCTTACGAAGACTATCTGGAATCATTTTGCTTGTTGCAGGAATCAAAGTGTCTTGACCTAGCGTGTCAACGTAAATAAATTTCCCTGTAACTGAATCCGTTTGGAATTCATTGTTTTCGTCGAGTTTTGGTGTCCAGTTAGCTGCCAATTCGATCGTGTCGCCACCATCTTTCCCTTTGTTCGCCTTTTTATCGGCATCTTTTTTCTTTTTATCAGCTTTAAGTTTCTCTTTTTGAGCTTTTTCTTTGGCCGCTTTCATCTCTTCTTCCGAAGGTTGATTGAACAGGGCGAAAGTTGTAAGCACCAATCCGATTAAAACTAATCCTACGATGGTATTTCTATCCATTTTCTATTATTCTATCTATTTATTTCAATAATTTCACCTCTCGGGCACTGAGCGCAGTTGAATTTCGCGCGCTGAGCGTAGTCGAAGTGCAATCCGTAATATTACTTCTTATTCTTTAGTACAGCATCAACAAATGCGACGAACAGCGGATGCGGATTATCAACGGTGCTCTTGTATTCTGGATGGAATTGAGCTCCAACGAACCAAGGATGGCTTTCGATCTCAACTACTTCCACTAATCCAGTTTCTGGGTTGCGTCCTGTTGCTTTCATTCCATGCTTCTCGAATTCCTCTAAGTAGTCATTGTTAAACTCATAGCGGTGACGGTGGCGTTCAGAGATTTTCTCTGTATTGTATGCATTCGATACGTGCGATCCAGGTGTCAAGTGACATTTGTACGCTCCTAAACGCATTGTTCCACCCATATTCGAAATGTGCTTTTGCTCTTCCATCATGCTGATAACAGGTTCTTTACAGTCATCAACGATTTCCGTTGTATGCGCATCTGAAAGTCCCATTGCGTTTCGAGCAAATTCAATCACAGCACATTGCATACCCAAACAGATTCCCAAGAAAGGAATGTTGTTTTCACGTGCGTAGCGAACTGTTTCGATCTTTCCGGAGATACCACGGGATCCAAATCCAGGAGCTACCAAAATTCCATCCAAACCAGACAATTCATTATCCATGTTCGCTTTAGTAATCTTCTCTGAGTGAATCCACTTGATGTTTACTTTCGCTTCGTTGGAAACGCCAGCGTGAATAAATGCTTCACTAATTGATTTGTATGAATCTTTCAATTCCACATATTTCCCAACCAATCCAATGGTTACTTCAGATTTTGGTGCCTTCAATCGCTCCAAGAAGCTTTTCCAGCTGTCTAAGTTTGGAATGGATTTCGTTGGAAGACTTAATTTCTCAAGTACTACTTTATCCAACTCTTCTGCTTGCATCAAAATCGGAACATCGTAGATGGTTTCAGCATCTCGTGATTCGATTACGGCATTCATGCTAACATTACAGAATTGAGCAATCTTACGACGCAAGGTCAAATCTAGCTCGTGCTCTGTTCGGCAACATAAAATATCGGGTTGAACACCCAATTCGAGCAATTGCTTTACAGAGTGTTGAGTAGGTTTTGTTTTCAATTCTCCTGCGGCACGCAAGAAAGGAATCAATGTTAAATGAACAACAATACAGTCGTTTTCAAACTCCCACATCATTTGTCGAACCGCTTCCACATACGGAAGAGACTCGATATCACCAACTGTTCCTCCAATTTCTGTGATCACGATGTCGTAGGTTCCTTTGTTCCCAAGAATCTGGATGCTTTCCTTGATCTCATTCGTGATATGAGGAATCACCTGAACCGTTTTCCCGAGGAATTCACCGCGACGTTCTTTGTTAATCACTGATTGGTAGATTCTACCTGTTGTAACGTTATTTGCTTGCGACGTCGGTGTGTTTAGGAAACGCTCGTAGTGACCTAAATCAAGGTCTGTTTCCGCACCGTCGTCCGTTACAAAACACTCTCCGTGCTCGTAAGGGTTAAGTGTTCCTGGATCAATATTAATGTATGGATCCAATTTTTGAATGGTTACTGAGTAACCGCGAGCTTGCAATAGCTTCGCCAATGAGGCCGAAATGATTCCTTTACCAAGAGAAGATGTTACCCCTCCAGTTACGAAAACATATTTTGTAGAATTTGACATGTATCAATGATGTAACTTCGGGATGCAAAGTTAGGAGATTCAAACGATCGAGGGGTGAAAAAAATGGTTTTTTATTCACGGATTACCAACAATCGCATATGGAATTAGTTAGACCAATTATCATTTGCGTTCAATTGGAAGTAGAATTTACCTTTTCGAACATCTTTGGAATTGAATACAGCACAGCCGTTTTCGTCCAGTCGAGGGTAGTGCGGAGTCGATCTTTTGACAGATTTCGGTAAGAAAATATAATCGTGAATTAAGCGGTTTTGAAATGCATGACGAATGTTTTCGGAATCCCACCCTAAACGTAAAGTTGCATTCTGACCATAACCGAAATGATGCGTAGCGGAAGCAAATAAAATTCCATGACTCGTTTTCCCGTAGGGTTGACCTTCTAGGATGCTAAATCCATACGGACATTTATCAAATCCATTTTTCTCCCATTTGGCATGTCGCGAGTCGCCTGTCCACATATTTATTCCTAAAGCAAACTGCCAGTCTTCGTATCGGTAATTGGCATAGACTGTTCCTGTTCTAAAACGATCTTCTCCTTCACCTGCGAAGAAGTCATTTTCGTGGAAGAGGCTGAAATTTTTAATATGAAATCCAAATGCACCCGAATGCTGTGAAGTCTGAACGTTATCGAAGTACCATATATAATTGTACGCAATTCCGTAATTGTATGCGGTTTGATGATTGAGTCCATCCAACATTAAATTGGGGCTCAATTCTTTCTTCCCTGCAAGTAGTACAGCTCCCAACACGGTTCTATTCTCCCAGAATTTCTCTCGCCCTCCATATCCTCTCTGATGGAAGAAGAAGGCAGTGCCAACGTTTACTTGAGCAAAGAAATCAGTGTAATATCCTTTTAAGTTAATTCCAATGGCGTCTTTGTGACTTCCCAAATTCACGACAACTCCAACAGAACCTCCAAAGTGTTCCGAGAAGTAGGTTTGAGCGTGTGCAGCGCTAGTGAATAGAACAATTATGACGACAAAAAGGATTCGCATGATGCAAATATGTCAAAAAACATTCCAAATCTGTGTGGGATTCCCGATGAACTCCGAAACGAGATGAAAATCATGGTTTTTGCCCGTGAAAAGCGAATATTTTCCAATCATCCTAAATTGAATTCAGATCGAATGATTAATTGTAGATTTGATTCTAGATGAAAGCACGCAGTATTTATTGGATCGCCCAATTATCAGGTTGGTTTGCATACGGAGGATTATTGCTCTTCTCGGTGATAGGAAGAGGTGAAGTGCTCGACTTTGAAGTGTCGGTGAGTATCGCGTCGTGGGTAGTTGTCGGGATTGCCATTACGCACCTTCAGCGTTATGCATTTATTCGCTTGGGCTGGTTAGAAAAGAAATTGTCTCAATTGGTTCCTCGATTAATTGTATCCAGTGGTATTACTGCGATCATTATCTATTCAATTTTACTGCTGATTGATTACTTGGTAAAAGGAGATAACTTAGACTGGGAACGCTTGACGTTTTCACTGTTCATTGTGAGCGTGGCGTTTATGGGCTTTCTGATCTTATTCTGGAATGCCATTTATTTTACTTTTCACTTCTTTCAGAAATCAAGAAAACAAGAAGTGTCAAACCTTGAGTTGACCGCAAGCAATAGGGAAAGTGAATTAAAGAACTTACGCTCTCAGCTAAATCCACACTTTTTGTTTAATTCCTTAAATAGTATTCGTGCGTTGGTCGATATCGAGCCAGCGAAAGCGAAAACATCGATTACGACTTTGTCGAATTTATTGCGACAATCCTTGATGATGGGAAAGGAAAACATGGTAACAGTGGAACAAGAGTTGGACATGGTTCGAAACTACCTCGACTTGGAAAAGATTCGCTTTGAGGAGCGTTTACAGGTACAGTGGGAAATTGATGATACGCTATTATCCAAAGATATTCCACCATTTTCGGTGCAAATGATGGCAGAAAATGCCGTAAAACATGGTATTTCCAACCGAAAAGAAGGCGGTGAAGTGGTGGTGTCCACGTTGAAAACAGAACATGGGTTTACGCTTCAAATTACCAATACGGGAAAATTAGGAACAGAGGTGGATCTCGGAGTGGGCATTAAAAATATTAAACAGCGATTACAGCTTCAATTTGGCGACAAAGCGACGTACAGCTTGACTCAAATCGGAGAAAATGTGATCGCAAAAATAGATTTTACAGATGAAGGAGTTTAAAACAATCATCATTGATGATGAGCGTCTTGCGCGTGAAGAGTTGAAAAATGTGCTGAAAGATTTTGTGGAAATCAATGTGATTGATGAAGCGCAAAATGGGGATGAAGGAATTGAGAAAATTCACAAGCTAAAGCCTGATTTGATCTTTCTTGATGTTTCAATGCCTGGAATGACTGGGTTTGAAATGTTGAAGAGGTTGGAGGATATTCCCAACGTGATCTTTGTTACTGCGTACGACGAATATGCTCTGAAAGCCTTCGAAGTAAACGCTCTTGATTATTTATTGAAGCCTTTGGATGGTGATCGTTTAGCGGAAACCATTGAGAAACTGAAGCAGCGCGAGGAGGCCGATTTCGAATCGGAACAGTCTTCAAAATCCATTCGTGGTGATCGCCCATTAACGTTGAATGATCGTGTTTTTATTAAGGATGGAGAAAAATGTTACTTCGTAAAGTTGGAAGAAGTCCGCATGTTGGAAAGTGACGGAAATTACGTGAAAGTATATTTCGGAAAGAATAGGCCACTGATTTTACGCTCACTCAACAGCTTCGAAGAGAAACTAGATCCTTCGTACTTCTTTAGAGCAAATCGTAAGTTCATCATTAATTTGGAATGGATTGAGCACATCGAGAACTGGTTCAATGGCGGATTGCAAGTGGAACTACGTGGAGGAGATAAAATTGAAATTTCTCGGCGTCAAGCCATACGATTCAAGGAAATGCTGTCGTTGTAGAAAGGAGTTGAGTTGGCACTAGGCGGATTTATACAAGATAATTCGAAGAAATTCGATCAGCA